>DATBHS010000089.1:0-40075 GCA_036557345.1 Bryobacteraceae bacterium | reverse complement strand
TCCTCTCCGAGTTCTTCCCGCACATCCGGCGGCAGCAGCCAAACCTGATTCGGCGAATAGGTGACGTATCGGCTCACCCTTTCCTAACGTTTCTTTCCACCCCAACGTTACCCGTTTTCACACAAACTCGCTAGGGAGCGGACCCGATAAACTGAAATTTGCGAGATAACGCTTCTCTCCCTCGTGTCGGCGCGGTCAGCTACCTCAACACGCTCCCGCTTGTATGGGGTATGCTTCACGGCGACCAAAGCGAATCTGTCGACCTCTCCTTTTCCATTCCTTCTGTTTGCGCACAACGCGTAGAAGAAGGGCTGATCGATGTAGGACTTGTTCCGGTTGTGGAGATCGCTCGCCAAAATCTGGAGATCGTGCCCGGCGTAGGCATCACCTGTTTCGGCGCTGTCCGGAGTATTCTCCTCTTCTCGCGCGTGCCTTGGCCCTCCGTGCGTACGCTCGCGGCTGATGTAAGCTCGCGAACCTCAGTCGAGTTGGCCCGGGTAATCCTTCGCGAGCGTTACGGAGCGGAGCCGGACGTTGCCTCGCATCAACCCGTCTTGGCGGACATGCTGCGCGATTCCGATGCCGCGCTGATCATCGGTGACCCCGCCTTGCGGCTGCATCCCCAGGAATTGCCGTACGAATCTCTTGATCTGGGTGCTGAGTGGCTCGCGCTCACCGGGTTGCCGATGGTATTTGCAGCCTGGGCGGGGAAACCGGGAATTCCCTTGAGCGCCCTCGAACGAATTACAGCGGCATCCTACCGTTTCGGGAAGGCGAGAATCGCTGAGATCGTCGAGCAGGAGCACTCTGCACGCGGACTAACTCGTGAACTGGCGGAGCAGTATCTGCGGCAACACATCCGGTTCGAATTGGGCGCAGACGAATTGAAAGGCCTCGAAGCATTTCTGGATCTAACGCATCTTCCGCGTCGCACTTTTGCGCAGACCGTCATATGATCACTCGTCAGCAGGCAATCGAAATGTTCGAGAGCAATGACCTGGTCGGCATCGGCCTGGAGGCTGATGCTGTCCGCAAGAGGCTCCATCCCGAGGGCGTGGTCAGCTATATCATCGACCGCAACATCAATTACACAAACTTTTGCACGGAATACTGCAGCTTCTGCGCGTTCTATCGTCCGCTTGGCCACGAAGAGGGATACATCCTGCCAAAGGAGACGATCCTGGACAAGATTCAAGAGACGATCCATCTCGGCGGAACCGGCATTCTAATGCAGGGTGGTCTGCATCCCGATCTCAAGCTCGAATGGTACGAGGATCTACTGCGAACCATCAAGTCGCGCTTCGATATCTGGTGCCATTGCTTCTCCGCTCCGGAACTGGTCAACATCGCCGAAGTGAGTGGCCTCTCGCTCCGCGACACGATCGCGAGGCTCCGCGACGCTGGTCTCGATTCCATTCCTGGCGGGGGCGCGGAGATACTTGACAACGAGGTCCGCCACCGTATCAGCCGCCTGAAGTGCTCGACACAGGAGTGGATCGATGTGCACCGTATAGCACACTCGCTAGGCCTCCGAACCACCGCAACCATGATGTTCGGCACCGGTGAGACGATCGGGCAGCGCATGAATCACTTGGATATCGTGCGCCACATACAAGAAGACACAGGAGGATTCACGGCCTTTATCCCCTGGTTCTTCCAGCGGGAGTACACGTCTCTTGGCAGATTTGTAAAGCAGGAAGCTACCGCGGTCGAATACCTGAAAATGCTCGCGCTATCCCGCGTCTATCTGGACAACATCTCGAACATTCAGGCTTCGTGGGTCACGCCTGGACTGAAGGTCTGCCAGTTAGGACTACGCTTTGGTGGAAACGACGTGGGAAGCATCATGATCGAGGAGAATGTTGTCTCCGCGGCTGGCACGCACCACCGGGCCACCGAAGAACAGTTGCGCCGGCTCATCCGCGATGCCGGCTTTATTCCCAAGCAGCGCGATACGCTGTACCGGACGTATTTCCTCAACTGATATGTGGCGCAGACGGTCTTGCCGTCTGCGATCGGGTCATTAACTGGCCTGAGTCTGCTTCTGCGGGCGGCTGGCCTTGATCTTCTTCATGTCCAGCGATTTGTTGGACCAGTCCTCGGCCTGGGCGATGTATGACTTCGCCTCGTCCGTTGAATTCGCGATATCCGCTTTCTTGCGCAGCAGCAGATTCATGTAAGACATTGCGTCTTCATTCTCTTTGTCGTACTGCAGGCATTTCTTCAAATTGTCGATCCCGTCGTCGATGATCTTCGCGTATTTATCTTGCATCTCGGCACGCACCTTTGCATCTTTCAGCGGACCCGGATCATCCGGCTTCATATGCTCATCGACGCGCGCCGTCTGGAGCGGCGTGAACGCCTGCGCCCAATTAATCACGCCCAGATAATAGTAGGCTTCCGCGTCTCTGGAATCGACTTCGATCCGGCGCAGATTCCACTTCTTGGCCTCTTCCAGTGCAGCGTGCCTCTGCTCCTGCGTGCCTGATCCGGCGGAGTTATACGCCATAGAGGCCATCGAAGCCAGGGCGAGAGAGTTGGATGGATCCTTCTTCAAGACGCGCTCGAACTCCTGCTGCGCGGCCTCATAGTTTTTCTTGTTGTCGGGTGAATCGGCGCCCGGGACCCACTGGATCATGTAGGAGGTCGCCAGGTAAAGCTGCGCATTCTGGTTCGAGGCGTCCAGCCGGACAGCCTCCTTGAAGTGCTTCACGGCCTGGGCGTAGTGATTGTTTTTGTACGCCTGAACCCCCTGATTCATCTGATCCCGCGATTGGAGTTTGGCGCATCCGGTCGTCAAGACCATAAGACCGCCGCACAGTGCGAGCGTCAACCATTTGAATCTATGCATCGTCTAGATCCTCTATTTCCTTGAGGGCCTACTGTCCGGCCTCGACCTTGGGCGTCATGATGCCAACCTTGTCGAGACCAGCGCCCTTCGCGTCATCAATCGCCCTTGCCACATACCGGTAATCCACGTCCGGATCGCCCTTTACAAACACGACTTTCGTGGCGCGTGTCTTGAAGATATCCTCCAGCTTCGTCGTCAAATCCGTCTCCTTTACAGGCTGTCCGTTGATCTGCAGGGTCGAATCTTTGGCGACCTCAATCACGACCGTCGGATCCTGGCTCGGAGGAGGCGGAGGCATGTTAGGCGGTGGAGGCTGGGGCACCAGCGCATCCAGGCCATGTGGCGTGAGTGGAGTGATAACCATGAAGATGATCAGCAACACGAGCAACACGTCGATAAGCGGAGTAACGTTGATATCCGCTTTGGCTCCCCCGGAGCCGCCAACTGCCATTGCCATAACAATTTCCCTTTCGACTGACTCTATCTAGAGACCCAAATTCTTTCTGCTCTTATCCTGGATCGCTTCCGTGATCAGGCCGAGTTGATCGACACCCGCCGTGCGGAGATTGTCGATCACATCCGTTACGCTCGCAAACCGCGCTCTGGCATCCGCCTTTATGTACACGGTCTTATCCGAGCGATTCTGCTGCAGGTCTTTAACCTTCCCGGCCAGCTTATCTGGCTCTATCAAACTGTTGCCTGGGCTCAGGAAGTCCTTGCCGTCGCGCGTGATCGCGATCATGATGGCGTCTTCCTTGTCGGCCTCCTGCATTTTGATGTCATTGTGCGTCTTCACCAGGTTCACATTCTGGCCCTTCGACAACATAGGCGTAATGACCATGAAAATGATGAGCAGCACCAACATCACATCCACCATCGGAGTTACATTGATGTCGGACACCACCGGCGGGGCTTTCGGTAGCCTGGGCGGGGCTTTCACTAATTCTGCCATTGATGACTCCTTCAGTTCTCTAGTTCTGCTCTTCGAGAGAACCTACGTGAGCCAGGAGCAGCCATTAGGGGCCGCTCCTGGCAATCGATTCAACTCGACTTCGCTTCTCCAAAGAGCGGCCGGTTACTTGGCAACCACTCCCTTTTGGGTACGTTTCAGGAAATAGTCAATCAGCTCGGAGCTGGAGTTCCCCATCTCCACATCAAACGCTTCGATGCGATTCGTGAAGTAGTTGAACATCCAGACGGCGGGAATGGCCACGAACAGACCGACCGCGGTGGTGATCAGCGCCTCTGAAATGCCGCCCGCGACAGCGCCCAGGCCGGTCGACTTCGATGTCGAAATCGACTTGAACGCGTTCATGATACCGACGACCGTTCCGAACAATCCGACGAACGGTGCGGTGGAGCCGATCGTCGCCAGGCTGCTGACACCGCGTTTCAGCTCGGCATGTACGATCGCCTCGGCGCGTTCGAGAGCGCGGCGCGAGGCTTCGATGTCCTCTCCCGGAATTTCAGAGCTTACCTGGTGAGCTTTGAATTCCTGCAGGCCGGCAACCACAACCTTCGCCAGGTGGCTCTTGTTGAACCGGTCGGCGATCTTGATCGCTTCGTCCAATTTGCCTTCGCGAAGCGCACCCGCTACCGCCGGGGCAAAGGCCCTGGATTGCTTGCGCGCCGCATTATAGGCGATCAGACGGTCGATCATGACACCGATAGACCATGCCGACATGATGAAGAGCACGAGGACAACACATTTGGCCATGACGCCCATGTTGCCCCAGACGGATCGTGGGTCGAAACTAATTCCTTCGGCCTCCTGGAGTAGCCAGAATGCCCATACTTGAAGTTGTAATACCATGCTTATCTCCTAAGTTGAATCGATTACTGAACGAACGAGAAACTGAATTACATGCGTGCTACTGACTCAATGTGAAGTTCACGATGATATCAGTGACAACCGTGACCGGTTGGCCGTTAAGCAACGTCGGCCGGTACTTCCATTGCAGTACTGCCTCTTTCGCGGCTTGAACCAGAAGCGGATGGCCACGTACGAGCTGCAGGTTTTCGATATTCCCTTCCTTGCTGATCACAGCAGTGAACTCGACCGTACCCTGCACGCGCGCCGATTTCGCAAGCGGCGGATATACAGGCTGAACCTTGCGAATGAGATTCGCCTCTGCCACCTGCCCTCCAATCCGGACCGGACCGCTCGGAGCCTTTGGCTTCGGAGGAGGAGGCGGCGGCGGAGCCCCTGGCACGCCACCCAGAACGCCGCCGATCACACCGCCGGCGACGCCACCGGCTTCACCGGTGCCGCCCACGACGCCCATGCCCGTATCGGGGGGCGGAGCAGCTTCCTCAATCTTGTTGATGGTTTTCGGAATGACTTTAGGCGCCAATAATTGGTTGGCGACAAACTGCCGGACCACAGGCTTTACAACCTTAGGCGCTGCCGGGGGCGGCGGTGGTGGCGGCGGCGGGGGCGGTGGGGGGGCCACCAACATACTTTTCAACTGCGCGCTCGGCAGCGTCTGCGTATAGATCAGAGGAATCAAGATCAGAATGCCGATAGCTAAGATCTGCAACACCAACGAAAGCACGATCGTGTACGGCTTCTTGGTCTTCGCTGTCCCGTCTACAAATGTTTGATCAAACATGTAAGTCCCCTTGCTCCGGAACCCTTGTCAGCGGTCCGGTTTGCAATTCATTAGCTTATTTCATTTCGCGGTTCGCATCGGTTTCACATTCTTGACCGGCTTGGCCGCATTCCGCGACCGGCTGTCGACGGCCGGCGCCGGCCGGGTTCTTCTTTTCCGGCGGTCCGCTACATCCTGCCAGAAAATCAGGATTGGACTGGCAATAAAGATCGAGGAGTAGGTTCCAATGATAATGCCGATCACCAGCGCGAAGGAAAAGCCATTTAAGACCTGCCCCCCGAACAAGAACAGCGATAATGCCGTCAGGAACGTCAGGCCCGAGGTAAGGATGGTCCGGCTCAAAGTCTGATTGATGCTGAGATTCACGATCTCACTGAATGAGCCGCGAATCTGCAGCTTCAGGTTCTCGCGAATGCGATCAAACGTAACGATTGTGTCATTCATCGAGTAACCAACCAGCGTGAGCAGGGCGGCAATCACGGTAAGATCGATTTGCTTGTTAAAGATTGAGAACAGACCGATCGTGATAATCGTATCGTGAAATACGGCGATCACGGCGGCGACACCATAGATCCATTCAAACCGGAACGCAATGTAGACAAGCATTGCCACTAGTGCGATGAGCACGACGTTGATGGCCTGCTGACGCAGATCAGCCCCAATCTTCGGACCAACGAACTCGAAGCTCCGAATGTTGAAGCTGCCCGGGAAGCAGACCTGCTTAATAACGTTCAGTATCTGCGGCGTAACACCGGAGGCGCCGGAAAGCTCGTCCAGACTCCGGATCAGCCCCGAGTGCGCGTCGCGATAGCTCGCGATGGATTTTGCCAGTGCCTGGAGCTGATCGTCGGAAAGGGCAATACTTGCATTCGCGAGCGGCTGCCGCAGCGCATCGGCAAGTGCACTCTGGCCCACATTGTTGATATCAACCTTGCCGGCGGAGTTCGGGTTAAAGGTCTCGTGCAGAGTGGCAATCATATCATTTCGCACGATCTGTAAAGCGCGCTCGTCGCGCGCGCCCGATGATATGAGCACTTCCTGTGAGTTGCTGACTTCCTGCACCTCAATCTCGCCCGAAACCCGTTTGTGGAGCGCGGAACGGATCGCTTCCGCGGGAGGCCGTTTGACGAAGTTAACGTCCATCAGCGCTCCACCCGTAAAATCTATTCCGTATCTCGGCCCGCCTTTGATCCACAGGCTGGCGAGCCCGGCCGCCGTAAGCAGAAGAGACACGATGATGAACGGCCACTTCTTGCCGAGAAAGTCGAAGTTCGTATGCTTGAAGATTTCCATCTAGCTAGAGGGGCCAGCATCTATAGGAGATAGACACCGGTTCGTTACAAATGTTCCCAATTCTACCGCTTCATTGCCTCGCTCGGGATTTGACCCGCGGGCTTCTTAAATGCTGAGAGCCGTTACCGGCTTCGGTCTGGATAACTCCCAGTCGAAAATAACCTTAGAGACAAACACGGCCGTAAACACGTTCGCCATCAACCCGATAACCAGCGTGACGGCAAAGCCCTTGACCGGCCCCGATCCGAACAAAAACAGGATCGCGCAGGAAACAATTGTGGTGATATGAGTATCCACAATCGTGATAAAGGCCTTGCTGAAACCGGTGTCTACGGCCGGGAGGACCGCTTTGCCTGCCCGCAGTTCCTCGCGAATCCGCTCGAAAATCAGGACGTTACTGTCTACTGCCATACCGATGGTCAGAATGATCCCGGCGATGCCCGGTAGCGTCAGGACCGCATCAAAGTAGCTCAGACAGGCAATCAAAATGATGGCGTTCAGGATGAGCGCCAGAGTGGCATTGATCCCGCTGCGCTTGTAATAAACCAGCATCGCCACAATCACCGCCAGCACGCCGGCGATGCCCGCAATGAAGCCGTCGCGGATGGAATCGTTCCCAAGCGAAGGCCCAACGGTATTCTCCTGCTCGTACTTCACGCCCGCCGGCAGCGAGCCGGAGTTCAGGTTCAGCGCCAGATCGGAGGCCGCCTGTTGCGAACCCATTCCTTCGATCACGCCGTTGTCGCTGATCTGCCCTTTAATGGATGGCGCGGTCAGGACTTTTCCGTCCAGTACGATCGCCAGGCGGTCGCCGATATGCGACCCGGTGAAAGCGGAGAAGCCCTTAGCCGCGCTCTGGCTCAAAACGAAAGCTGTCTGCCAGCCGTTTGCCATCTGGCCCTGTTCGGCGCGCGCGTTGCGAAGATCTGTTCCGCGTACGACCGGGGTTCGAGCTACCACGTAGACTCCACCGGACGCGCCGCTGTCCGAATTCGCCGACGACGAGCCGATCAGCTTCGATCCCGGGGGCAAAATGCCTCCCGTCTGGGCCAAAGCAGCGTCCCGGCTCGGGAACGGCCCGCTCTTTACTTCATACAATTCCAGAACCGCGGCCGTTTGCAGAATTTGTTTCACCCGGGCGGGATCATCCACACCGGGCAACTGCACCAGCAGTTCCGAATCGCGATCTTCGCGGCGCTGCTGCACCGTCGCCTCACTCAATCCGAGAGCGTTGATTTTGCGATCCAGCGTGTTCTTGGTCTGAGCGAGCACGCTTTGCCAGGTCCGGAGCGCGTCCGAGGGGCGCAGGGTCAGCCGGTAATCCGTCGCATTTACCGGCGTCGGCAGCCACTGCGCAAACTGCTCGCTGAGGATCCCACGGAGGGTGCCGGACTGCGTGGCGGACACTCCTTTGACGACGATAGCCGCTTTAGTAGCGTCCTGCAGGATCTTGGCTTCGTCGACACTCACATCGGAGAACTGCACGCCGGCCTTGCGCATCGAATCCTTGAGGCGCTCGGCGTCGGCGCCGGCTTCGGCATTGAACGCATCCTGCTGCTGAACCTGCACGACCAGGTACGTCCCGCCCCGCAAGTCCAGGCCCAGATGAATGTTCTTGTTCCAGTTCGCAATGAGTTCGGACTTGCTCTTGGGCAACCCGATGATGCCGTAGATACATATCAGCATCACCGCGACGATAAAGAGAAACTTGATTCGTAAGTGACGTTTCATTTGTAATGCACTGAAAACCGCGACGCCGGACGCCTATTTCTTTGCCGCCTGCGCCTGATCGTCCGATGTAACAACACTTGTCACCGCATTTCGAGCGATCTGGAGCTTGAGGTTATCAGGCTTGATGCGCAGTACAAGGGTATCATCGTTTACCGCTACGATCGTGCCTATGATACCGCCGCTCGTCTGCACAGTCTGACCGTTTTGGAGCGACTTGACCATCTGTTTCTGGTTCTTCTGCTGCCGCCGCATAGGCATAAAGACCAGGAAATAGAAGATGGCGATCATGAGGACAATCGGCAGGACTCCGCTCAGGAAACTGCTGCTGGGGGAGGACGTTGCCGGGGCTGTTTGCAGAAGGATCAGAGAATACAACATACATCCTGTTCTAACGTATTTAAGTGAGTTTCGGCCCGAGGATCTCGCTCGGAGCAGAGCGCGACCGCTTGCCTATGCGCGCGGCTCAGTCCGAGAAGTTGCAGTAGGCGAAGGGAAACCGCTCGCCTAGGTTCTCAAGAATTCAGGGAACTTCCCACCTATGATAGACTGCCTGGCTCGCCGCATCAAGTCGAGAAAGTGGCGAATATTGTGTAGCGTGGCCAAAGATGAAAATAGAATCTCGCCCGACTGAAACAAATGCCTCAGGTAGGCGCGGCTGAAGGTACGGCAGGTGTAGCAGTGACAGGCCGGATCGAGCGGACCTTCATCATCTATATACTGCGCCTGTTTAATAACAACCTTCCCTTGTGACGTAAAAAGGTAGCCGTTCCGTGCGTTGCGAGTCGGCAGTACGCAATCCATCATGTCCACGCCGCACGCAATGTAACGCGGAATCTCTTCCGGCATCCCCACGCCCATCACATACCGCGGCCGGTCCGCGGGAAGCGCCGGCGCCGTAACCGCCACCACCTCCTGGCTGAGATCGCGCGGCTCCCCTACTGAAATGCCTCCAATCGCATAACCGGGAGCATCCAACTCGAGCAGTGCCTCGGCACAAGCCAGGCGCAGATCCGCGTACATAGATCCCTGGACAATCGGAAAGAGAGCGCAGTGCGGGCTCTTTTCCCGCCGCTGGTAGTGCGCGTAGCCCGCGCGGGCCCATCGAATGGTCCGGTTCATGGATTCGAGCGCCGCATCACGCCCTGTCGGGTAAGGCAGGCACTCATCCAAAGTCATCATGATGTCGCTGCCAAGAGCAAGCTGAACGTCAACCGTGCTCTCCGGAGAAAAGAAATGCTCATCGCCGTTCAGATGAGAACGAAACAACACGCCTTCTTCCGTAACTTTACGGAACGTGTCCAGGCTGAATACCTGAAAACCACCGGAGTCAGTGAGGAGAGCTCGCGGCCAAGCCATAAAACGGTGGAGCCCGCCGAATCGCTCGATCCGCTCATGGCCAGGCCGCAGGAAGAGATGATAAGTGTTCGCCAGAATGATGCGTGCATCGAGATCCGTTTCGAGCTCGCGCGGGCTGAGCCCTTTTACTGTTCCCTGGGTTCCTACCGGCATGAAGACCGGGGTCTCGACGACGCCGTGAGCTGTGTGGAGCAGGCCGGCGCGAGCGCCGGTCTCAGGACACGTCGCCTGTATTTCGAACCGGAGGGCTGACATTTGCTGTCTCCTATTCTCACCGAGCGTTGACATGCGTACAGAATTACGCCGTATGGAGCCGCGACCATATGGGAGGGACATGTTGCCTCTCTTGGCAAACGCTCGATTTTTTCGATAGACTCCTCAAGAACTATCGCCCATGCCGGACATCACCATCAATGATTCACTTGCAGCCACAGCCGACGTGAAGATCCGTGACGACGCGCCCCTGGCGAAATCGGGTCTGGGTAGTCTGAGCTTCGCGGCCATCCCGCTCATAGGCGAACTGGACAAGCCCGTCGATCAATGCTCATTCAAATCTGCGACTTTCGGACTGAAGCTGACAAACCCCGCGGAGATCGCGGTTCAGACTGCCTTCGCCGGCGCTTTGGGCCTGATCAATTCCTCGCAGGAGACATTATTTGATGGCGACCCGTTCGCGCCGCGTATACCGATCGCTCCCGGGGAGGCCTGGGTGCGGTTCGAACTGGACACTTCGGTTACCGGAAAATTCACCGTGCCGGCAAACGGCTTCGGCGTCGGATTCCAGGGCATCACAAAAGTAGGACTCAGCACTTACACCCTCCTCACGGCCTCATCAGGAACGCTGCCAAGCCTGCGGGATGCGATCAAGGCGGCACTGGAGAACTACTCGGTTACAAAGGACGCTGCCGCCATCAGGTCGCAACGAACCGGAACCGTAAACAGCAGCGAACTGAGTGGAGCCGTGACGCTCACCGGTTCCTATTCACTCCCGATCTCTGTAGCCCCGCTCGCCTCGGCTAATCTTCCCTTCAACCATAGCCTTACTGTCCGGCCTGAAACCACCTTGGAACTTGCCGCACAAATCTCGATTACCGGCGATTTCATTTTTCGGTGCCACAAGGTCAGCAAGACAGAAGCGCACCTGGGCCTCTACAAGAAGAGGGGTACGACCCTATCGGTCACCCTTATCGCCGAGTCCGGTATCGAAGCTGGCACCGGCCAGCGGGATCTGATCGGCACATTCTTCGGTGCAGTCTTGCCGGGCATCGATGTGGAAAAAGCGGGTCTCACAGGCGAAGACGCGCGGAATATTCAAGGCGCGTTGAAAAGTTCGCTCGACCATAGCCTGAGCATCGCGCTGAACGCAGCCTGTACCGCAAGCCGCGCGGACGAATCTGCGATTGTTTATTCCATTGACCTGGCTCAGGGCGACAAGAATCAAACCGATTCTGCCCTCGCCTCGGCTCTTGCAGGCGATTGGACATTGCTTGATGCGCTGCCGAATGCCAGGCCGTTACGAAATATCCTCAAACAAACCCATGAATCAGGGAACCGCATCGCGATAAACCTTCTGGGTGTCTACAATGCTGGAACACTCGCGGACTTTGTCAGGTCATGCACAGTCCTGCATGATGAGAACGGACAGATCGCAGTCTTGGACAGAATCGAGGCGAAGCGTGTCGCGGTTGCTGGAACGCCCTATACCGCGGATACTGAACGGCTGCGCTCAGCCCTGGCGGAATGCTTCCTGGCGACCTTCACGTATACTGCGGGGTCGCGCATTGAGGGCACTTTACGCCAGAACTATGCGCGCTACAAGGCCGCCATGCCGGCCCTGGAGATGCGCCACCAGATTTTGCTTGCTCGCGCATTGAATTTGTTGGGAGACGGAGATTGGGACAGAATCCTCGCATCGCAGGCCGCGACCTTTGATCACGTGCGGTTCAGCATCGTCTGCGAATACGACCTGGATGGAATCATGCGGGTGTTTTTCCCCGATCCGCCCACCCGGCTTCCTTTTATTCGCTCGGTACTCGAAGAAACCGGCAGGAAAACCAAGGCGGCCCTGCTCGATCCAGACGAACCAAGCGGTAGAGCCCGGTTGGCTGCCTTGAACAGCGACGCGATTTGGACCGAACTGAACAAGACCGGCAACACTGCCGCCTTTGGAAGCATCGCGGAGTTGAAAACATATAACCAACCAGAGATTCAAGCGATCGCCGCAGATTGGATCGACATAACATGGTGGGCCGACGCGATGGCGAAGGTAGCGCCGAAGTTAAGCGACGTTTTGGCCGCGCTCCAGGCATCGAATCAGCCCGACCCGACCGCCGATCAGAACCTGATGAAGAAACGCGAGGCTCTGGCAGAAGTGCTAGGAGCCGTTGCGCGGCGCTCCCAATCGGCATTCGGCGACGGCTGGGGATTGGCGGTTCTGTTCCGTTTGTCGGCCGGCGCTCCCCATGTCAGCCTTGACTACGCGTGGGGCGGCACGGCCCGGCACGTTGAATCAGGCAAGGGATTGGAGCCGATGCGCATGGCCGGAACGTAGGGCAGCACCGGCGCTCTTGCCCTGCAGTTCGTTGACTGCCGCTCCGCTGCGCTGTAGGGCAGATTGCCGGGGGCTAATTGCTGACCGGTGATCGCTACTTGCTGACCGCTTGCTGCCTATACAACCGCGCTGCATTATCGTGCAAATAACCGTGTGCGATCTTCATCGCTTGCTCCTGGCTGAATGCGTGCTCCGATACCAGCTCGGAAAGCGCCGCGGCCAGAGCCTCACGCGAGGATTTCACCGACAGCCAATATGCCTCTTCCGCGCCGAGCGTCTCGTTGAACGGAAAAGCATCGCTGCCGAATGACACTTTTTCCGGATAAATCGACAACCAATACTTCAGCGTATCCTTGAACTCGGACGGGTAGAGGAACAGATCAATTAGCGATGAATCGATATATACGTTCTTGCGCGCGGCAAGCCAGATGACCTGTCGATCGTAGGGCAGCCCGCCGTGCAGCAGCACAAAGGTTACGGAATCATATCGCGGGTCGCGCAGCACGTTTTCCAGATTCAGGACGTCGCCGTTATGCAGGCTAAAAAAATCGCCGACCCCGGCGGCGGTGTGGATGTGTACCGCAAGCTGCAGGCGGCCGGCCTCCTGCAACAAGTAACGGAAGATGAAATCCTGAAAGAGGGTGTACTCGGACGGGGCGGGCTTCCCGCCGGCACGGTATCGCTGATAAACCACGGCCGCTTCCGCCTCGGGAGGGTCGCCAAAATACAACGAACGGAAATAGGCGGCTTCAAACTTGATAGCGATTCCGCCGTTCGCCTGGTTGACATTGAGGACCTTAGTAACGAACCGCAGATAGCCCTCTAAGGAGTCAGGGAGCGCCTGCAATCCGGCCTGCTGGAGCTCGCGTCGCAGCAGTTTCTCCTGAAGCGGCATGTAAACTTGTTCGTCTACGTTTCGCTGGCGGATATTGGTGTTGTCGAAGGGGAAGAGAAAAGAATCGACAAAAAATGCCCAAAGGAAGCGCTTCCGGTCGAGATAGCCAGGCATGGAAACACGATTTGCGATGGCTGTTTCGATGCCCGCTTTGTCGAGAATGCGATCGAAGTACTGAGTGCGCTGCTCGCCCTTCAGTTGAGCTTTTCGTTCGACAAGCCAGCGCGCATGTTCCGGCGAGAAGTCGGAATAAGGATAACCGAAAAGCGCCTTCGAAGCAGCGATCAGCTCGGGATTATCCGCCCGGATGCGAAGTGGCAAGCTGCCGGGCGGAGACGCCATCGCATCGACATCGGGATCGTCGGGAAATCCGGGATGCCCGTGATCGTCGAAGATCGGAATCTGTTCGATGGATCGCAGCAGAGTTTCGTACTCCTGACGGAGATCCCCACTTCCGTAAGGACTCGATTGCGCCTGCAGCAAGGCCGTCAACAAGACTGTGAACGCCGGAAGGCGGAACCGCACCAGTTTCATCAGGAAGGACTTACTCGCGGAGAAATTGAGACATGGAGCCGGCAGAGGGACTTGAACCCCCGACCCGCAGTTTACAAAACTGCCGCTCTGCCAACTGAGCTATGCCGGCTTGATTCGAGAAGGCGCTGTCTGACCGTCATTTTACAATGCAATGTCGCAAAAAACAGATATCGGCTCCGAACATAGTCGCTGACAATCAATACACACTGCGATGCTGCTGAAGGCCTTTCGACGCCAGCGAGAAGCGTGGCTCGATAGGAGGCGTGTCCGATCCGGTGACGCGCGCGGCAGTGTATTCGCCAACCGCCGGACCGTGCTTAAATCCGTGACCCGAGCCGCCCCCGGCGATCCAGACGTTATCGAAGCCGGGATGGCGGTCGATGATGAAATCGCCGTTGGAAGTATTTTCATACTGGCACACGCGCGAGTCGACGATTGGCGCATTGGCCAAGGCGGGAAATCGTTCGGCCGCGTATGCGCGTGCTGCGACGATTCTTTCCCGGCTGATGATGCGATTACCGGAATCCGGATCGAAAGCGGGTCCGTGCTGATCGAAAGCAATCTTGAATCCGCGAGTCTCGAGGTCCGGAAAGCCGTACATGCCCCGGTTGTCATCGAAGTCGATCCAAACGGGCATGCGCGGGGGAGCAAAACGATCGTCTCCAGGCGGAATACCAAAGAAGACGACTTCCTGCCTGGTTACAAAAATTCGGTGGCCAAGCAGGTCCGGAAAAACCTTCCCCAGCCACGGACCACAGGCAAACACGAAGGCGTCTGCAGAAACTGAGGATCCATCGGCGGTATGGATCGCCTGCAAGCTTCCTTTACCACGTGGGTTTTGAACGGCGGCGTGGCGGTACGTGCCGCCGTGTTCGACAAAGTCAGCAACAACGGCCTGCACGGCCGCGCGCGCCATGAGGGCGCCGCTCTCGGGCTCGAAGATTGCTGCCGTGGCGGGCGGCAGATGAATCTGCGGATACGAACGCTTGAGATCCTCGAATGAAAGATCGCGAAACGGGACTTGGAGTTTGCGCAGCGTCTCCCGGCTTTGCTTCGCATATTCATTCCCCGGATTCGCAAACCACAAGACACCGATGCGGTGCAGAAGGTTGCGACGTGTCTGGGCAAAAAAATCCGACCAGAGCCCGAGGGAGCGCTTCGCCATGCGCGTGTAGACTTCGTCCGGACCATAGGCGCACCGGATGATGCGCGATTCACCGCCCGAGCTCGCGCGGCTGCTGGCCGGCCCGTATTCGTCGATGAGCGTAACCTTATGCCCGGCACGCAATAAAGAACGCGCGGTCCATGCGCCGAACACGCCCGCGCCGATGACCACATGATTGCTGGGTTTGGCGGCAGGCGGCACGAGCGCGCCGGCCACAAGCGTTTCGGAAAATTCACGGCGGCTCATAGGGCGCATGCGGACGTATCTCCTTCTTTTATCATTGGAGTGTTGTTTTCACGCTTTCTGGTTCTGGCGTACGCCGGGATTCTGATTTGCAGCGGGCGTGCACGAGCTGCTGATGACGACCCCGTTGCGGAGGCCGTCGCGGCTTTGCAACGCGGCGATCTCTCGGGCGCCGAGCGCATCTTGCGTGCGGAACTCGAACGCAGGCCTGCCGATGTGACCGCTCAGGGCGTGTTAGGCGTAGTGCTCGATCAGGAAAAGAAATTTGCCGAAGCCGACGCCGTATATCGCCGCGCGCTGGCCGCCGCACCGCACTCCGCCCCATTGTTGAACAACTTCGGCAACCATCTGCTGACGACGGGCAAACTGGCGGAAGCGCGGAAGGTCTTCCTGGAAGTTCTCTCTTTGAATCCCGGGCAGGCAAATGCAAACATGCAGCTCGCAACTATCGCGCTGCGTCAGAAATCTCCCGCCGAGGCGCTGCGCTACCTCGACCGGCTTCCGAAGGAAGCGCAAGAGGCTCCGGCGGTGGCGATCCTCACGGGTACCGCTCTTTCGGCCAGGGGGCAATACGCGCAAGCAGAGACATTCTTCGAGCGCGCGGTTGCTGCCCAGCCCGACAACTTCGAAGCGCTTTACGATCTGGGCCTCGCCGCATCGCACGCTGGGCACAAGGAGCGGGCCCGCGACGTTCTGCAAAAGGCACTCGAAAAGCGGCCCGGCAACATAGACGTCCAGTATGATCTCGCGGCGGTCAATGTAGAGCTCAATCGGAAAGATGTCGCGCTGGAACTGGTGGCCCGGGCCGCGCAACAAGCGCCGGAACGAGCCGATATACAGGCCCTCATGGCGCATATTTCGGCCGACCTGGGATATTTTGGCGACGCAGCCCAGGCTTGGGAGCGCTATATGAAGCTCAGGCCCGGCGACGATACGGGCCGGCGCGAGCGCGGGTTCGCGGAAGCGGGCCTTGGCGAGAAGCCGGACGCGGGATTGGCCGACCTGAGGTGGTTCGTCGCGAAACACCCGAATGACGCGACGGGACATTACGAACTCGGGGTAGCGGAAAGCGCCGGCAACCCTGAAGAAGCCGGGCGAGAACTAAACCGGGCTCTGGCCTTAAAACCGGATCTCGGCGCGGCCCGCTTCGCTCGAGGACTCTTGAATTATCGTCGTGGCAAGCCAGATCTGGCCCTTGCCGACTTCGAGTTCGCGGCCAGGCGCGAACCGCAGAACCCGGCAGTCCTGAATCGCCTGGGCGAGACCTATATAGCGTTGAACCGTCCCGCTGATGCCGTGCGCGTGCTGCGCATCGCAGCCGAACGAGCGCCGGATGATGCAACGATCCTCTTGCATTTTGGCCGCGCTCTGTCTAAGACCAACCAGACCGCGGAAGCGAGTACCGTATTTGCTCGCGTCCGCGAGCTGGGGCCCGGCAAGTCGGAACTCCCGCATCCGGCAGGCCTGATCGACTTTCTCAGCCTTTCACCCGCCGAACAGCGTGTCCGGTACCGCGCCGGCGTGGAGCGAACGGTGAAGGCGAATCCGGACAACGTCCAGGCGCAGATTCGTTATCTCGAGTTGCTGCTGGATGATGGAAAACTCGACGAGGCTGCAGCCACTTCGCGAAAGATCCTCTCACTGAAACCGAGTCCCGCAATCCTTGCCGAAGGCGAGAAGATTCTCCGGAAAGCCCAGCAATACGAACTCGCAAAGCAGTTTCGGGACCAGAACTTGGCGCCGCAGTAAGGCGCAGTATCAATTTTTCCTCACGTGATGAAATTTTAGATGAAACTTCTTGAACCTTTCATTTAGCTCTGGTATGTTGACGGCAGCGGCTTCCCCGGAACCGGGGATCAGTGGGTTTCTGCTAGGAGGAGTTTCGTGCACCTATTCCATGTCGTAAAGAATGCGCCCGGCAGCGCTTTCAGGCTCCTGAACATTCTGGGTCTCGCCTTGCTGGTTTGCGGGGTATCGATCGCCCAGACATTCACATCGTCGATGACCGGCATCGTGACAGATCCGACCGGGGCGATGGTCGCGAATGCCCACATCGAGCTCAGGAATATGGCGACGAACGACATGCGCGAGTTCACGTCGGGGAACGACGGCTCCTATCAGTTCAATAACCTACAACCCGGAACGTATCAGATTACGGTAGCAGCGCCCGGTTTCAAGACGCATGTCCAGAGTAACCTCACATTGCAGGCGCAGATCAGCAGCCGGGTTGACATCTCGCTCGAGCTCGGCAATACACAGCAGAGGGTAGAGGTGACCGGTTCGGCGGTCCTGGTCGATACCGAGACGGCCAACAGTTCGGCTATCATGGACAGCCAACTCATTAGCGCCTTGCCGAATGCGACGCGAAACCCATTGAATTTCGTGTTTGCTGTCGCGGGCACCACTCAGGGACCGGCCGGGATGACACAGACCAACGGAACGTTCGATCAGAACGCCAGTATGTTCGGACTGAACGGCGGACGTACAGGTGAATCAGCGATCCTGATTGACGGCGCGCCTTCGACAGCCGTGGACTGGGGCGGCCTCCAGGTATCTCCTTTGCAGGACTCCGTGCAGGAGCAGCAGATCGTTACAAACACCTATGACGCGCAGTATCCGCGAGCCGGAGCAGGTATCGTCACGCTCATTACCAAAGGCGGTTCGAATACCTTTCACGGCGAGGTCTACGATTATCTGCAGAATTCGGCTCTCAATGCCAATTCCTGGTCAAACAACAGGTTCGGAGCGCCTAAGGGCCCCTTCAAGAGGAACCAGTTCGGCGGAAATATCAGCGGCCCGATTCTGAAACGTGCCAATCTGTTTTTCTTCGGCGGATATGAGGGACTGCGACAACCGAGCACGCAGAGTAGCGGCCTGGAAACAGTTCCCACCGAAGCCGAACGCAGCGGAGATTTCTCGGGTTCGTTGAATGCGGACGGCACGCCGAACCTGATCTATAACCCTTTCACTACGGTGCAACTTCCTGATGGCAGCTACACCCGGCAACAATTCGCGGGCAATCGTATTCCGCAGAATTTGATCAATCCGGTCGGAGCGAAGATGATGAGCTTGTATGCGCTCCCTAACCGACCGGGTCAGGGCCCAAATCAGATCAATAACTTTTTCGCGCAGGGAGCGGCCAACAACACGAACGACAAAATGGATACACGCATCGATTGGGAACAGAGTGCGACCCACAGGCTCTTCGTGCGCTGGTCCGACCGTTTTCGACAGGATTCCATCGTTCCCTGTTTCTTCTGCACCGGAGGGGATAGTGGAGTAAACGAGCACGACAACGGGTTCCAGGTCGTTCTGAACGACACCATCACTCCGAGCCCCACCTGGGTAATCAACTCGTTTGTGAGCTACAGCAGATGGCAAGAGGCGCACACGGCGCAAACACTCGGAGTAGCAGACGCCTCTACCATCGGACTCTCGCCGTCGCTCTTTCAGGCGCCGATCCTGCCGGGAATCAACGTTGAAAACTATGCGAGCCTCGGTGTTACTTTTGGAGGCGGCTTCCAGAAGTATACCCGCTATGCGAATACGATTGGAATGAACTTCACTAAGCAGTTTTCGAAGCACACACTCAAGTTCGGGGGCAACTTCGACGATCAGCGGATTAATAACACCGATGAGTCCAATGGCGTAAATACGGGCTCTCCGGCCTTTGACTTCGGAACAGCATTAACGTCCTGCGATCCCAATCCGGGCGAGCCCTGCATCGCGAGCAATAGCGGGTCCACCGTGTCCGGCAACGCGCTCGCTTCTATGCTGCTGGGAACTGGAGGCGGCGGTGGACAGTCTTTCAATATCGACCCCGCTATGGGACTGCACAGCTTCGGGGCTTATATTCAGGACCAGTGGAAAGTTACTTCGCGATTGACTGTGAATATCGGCGTCCGATATGAGAACCAGCGCCCCGTTACGGAACGGTTTGACCGGCTCGACTACTTCAATACGACGGTCGTCAATCCTATCAGCTCGCTCCTCGGGTTCAATGTTCTCGGCGGATTCGAATATGCGAAGGTGAATGGCAACGACCGGTACGCCTGGCCCCCGAACGATAAAGACTTCGCGCCGCGCGCGGGCATCGCGTTCAAGATTACCGATAAGCTGGTGGCTCGCGCAGGGGCTGGCATTTACTTCCTTCCGCCGTCCGCGATGATTAGTTTCGACAATCCGGGCCAGTTCCAGGGCTACAGCTCATCGACCGCATATAACGCGACCACCCAAAATGGGTACGTTCCGCTGAACTTGGTCAACAACCCATTCCCGAATGGCGTCAATCAGCCCACTGGTAGCTCGCAAGGTCTGCTCACTCTGGTCGGCGACGGTCAGGGTCAGCTCTGGCCGAAGGCGTCGCACCCGACGCCCTACACCGAGCAGTGGAGCTTCGACCTGCAATACCAGATCAACCCGCATTCGGTATTTCAGATCGGCTATCTCG
The DNA here is from genome assembly GCA_036557345.1 of Bryobacteraceae bacterium. Lineage (GTDB taxonomy): Bacteria > Acidobacteriota > Terriglobia > Bryobacterales > Bryobacteraceae > Bog-105. Next base: position 20,394 of record DATBHS010000089.1, on the reverse strand, counting down.
GCAACCGCGGGCGCAAGCTGCTCTACGGCAATCCGAACATCAACGCCAACCAACTGCCGGATCAATATTTGAGCTTGCAATCGCAACTCGACCAACAGGTACCGAATCCATTCCTGGGCATTTTGGACCCAAGCACTCCGCTGGGTTCGCAGGATACGATCGCCTACAATCAATTGCTGCGGCCGTTCCCTGAGTTCACATACCTCGGTTGGAACCGCTCTCTTCCCGGGGCAAGATCTTCCTACAATGCTCTGGACGTGAAATATAACTACAGCTTCAGTGCAGGGCTTAACCTTCTCACGACGTATCGGTGGTCGAAGGCGCTGGACAACGGCCCCGAGGATTTCATCGGCTGGGGTACCGGCAATCAATGGCGCGATTCCTACAACACGATGCTCGACTACAACATCAGCACCCACGATGTTCCGCAGAGTTTCGCCACGGCGCTGGTCTACGATTTGCCTTATGGCAAGGGCAAGCATTGGGGCAATAACGCTCCTGGCGTAGTGAAGGAAATTTTGGGAAATTGGCAGGTTTCGAGCGTCATCCGGTTGGCCAGCGGCCTGCCGCTTCCAGGCGCGGTGTTCTGGAGCTACGACGATCCGCTTGCCCAATACGGTTACCCGGCGGGTCTGCAGATCGCCGATCTCGTAGGAAATCCGGTTCCGTCCCATCGGACACCCAATAGCTGGATCAGTCCGGATGGTTATACCGCGCCTGCATCGAACTGGACACTCGGAAACGCTCCGCAACGCATGACGCAGCTTCGAGAACGCGCGGCACGCAATTTCGATTTCTCGGTCGCCAAGAACTTCGGCGGCGAGCGATATCAGGTCTGGCTTCGTGGTGAATTCCTGAACGCTTTCAATTACGCTCAATACAATCTGTCGCCGTTCAACAATTTCCCGCTGTGCGTCTCCTGCGGAGATTTTGGAGATCTGGATTCGACCGAAAACAGTCCGCGAACGATTCAGTTCAGCTTGAAACTGGCATTCTAGAAAATGTGGGGCCGGCAGTCTTGCCGGCAAGCCGGTCGCCCGACCGGCTTTGCACCGTCCCCTAAAAGGTCAGCTTCAATCCCAGGTCGATCGCTCGCGATCCGCCCGCCGCAGTGACCAAGCCGAATGTCGAATCGCCCAGTGTGGTGTCGGGATTGTTAAAGTGCGGTGTATTCGTGGCGCTGTACCAGTCCGTGCGGAACGCCAGGTTGAATCTCTCGGTTAGGCGAATGTTGCGAAAAAGCGCCGCATCGAGATTGAAGAATCCTGGACCGGATGCAATGTATCTGCCTACGTTGCCGAATGTCGCCGTTCCAAACAGGAGAGTCGGATCCGCGAAGGCCGACGTGTCGAACCACGGGACCGTATTGATTCCGTATAACTTCTTAAATGGACTGACCAGCTCTGGCGATTGGCTGTTGCCTGGAGTGTTCAAAGGCGCGCACGTGCAGCCGAAGTTCAATGGGGAGCCACTCATCAACGTCCAAACACCGCTGATCTGCCATCCCCCCAAAATCACATTGAGTGGCCCGCTTTGAAAGAACTTTTGGCCCTTCCCAAACGGCAGGTCATAAACGAAGCTCTGGTTGAATATATGCGTGTGATCGAAATCCACGCGGCCATAGTTACGGCGGAAGTCGACGTAATACGCCGCTCCGCTCGAATTCTCGCCGTTCTCGGTTGCAAACCCGAGCGCCTTACCGAACGTGTAAGAAGTCGTGAGGGTCACGCCAGACGTAAAGTGCCGGTTCAAAGTTACTTGCAGCGAGTGGTAGGAAGAGGCAACCTGCGAGAAGAACATATTGATGTTCGACTTGATGCCGTATGCCTGGAAATACGGCTGGCCTTTGGACCCCTTGCCGATAAATGCGGGGTCAACTACAGCATTCTGGTTGTACTGCAGCGGAATGTGAACGCCGCGGTTTCCGACATAGCCGACAGCGAGCGCGAACTGCCCCGGCAGCGCGCGTTCATAGGTCAGGTTCCAGGATTCGACATACGGATCCAAATAGTTCTTCGGGATGACGACATACGACTGGCTCTTCAGGAGTGGCGTGTCGACCGGAATAAGGCCGTTGGACGGAACAGTTGCCACCAGCGGAGCCGGGAAACCCTTCGCAAACGTGGTGGATGTGCCGTCAGGAAGAATAGCGGATCCAAAATCACTCAGCGAATTGAAGGCGTTGTTCTGCTTCACCGGGAAGTTATAGGCATAAGTATTGTCTACGAACGGTTGATAACTGATTCCAAAGCCAGCTCGAATTACATCGTGATCCGTAAGTCGGTACGCAAGGCCCACGCGAGGAGCGAAGTTGCGGTACTTCTGTCTCATCCCCAGGTCCATCGGGTTGCCTCCGACGCCGGCGACCACCAGGCTGTTCGTGGCACCGTCGTAATTGGAAAAGCCGCCCGGAAACTGCGGCGTCGCCGGAGGATAGTATTCCCAACGCATCCCGAGATTGAGCGTCAACTTGGGATTTACTTGCCATTTATCGCCGCCATATAGGAAGAGCTGCCATGCGCGATAAGCCGGAAAATATACCGGCAGATCGCGGCCCACCTGGCTCGGGACGCCCAAAAGTAAACTGGCGAAATTATTGGCGAAACCACTCTTCGGACCGCCGTTCAACGAGGTCTGGCCAGGCGCAAAAGTCCATAGGCCCCGCGGACTGAATGTTTGTTCCTGCAGCAGATCGTCGCGGATCCGGATGAAATTGCCTCCGAAAGTGAAGGTGTGATTGCCCATGATTTTCGTCCAGTTACTGACGACATCGATATCTGTCTCGGCACGCACCCAGGGCAGACTCGCAGAATAGCCGATGATCGGGTCTGAAAAGCCGGAGCCGGTGAGTCCCGTGATGCCACTGGTAAATGCATCGACATTCACGCCTGGAATACCGAACTTCGTTGAACTGTCGGTCCCGTAATCCGAATTTTTCGCTTCGTTGCGGTAACGGTTCAGCCCGATGCGGGTTTGTGAAATCAAAGACGGCGAGAAGATATGATTCCAGTTGATGCCGGCTGAGTAGGTCGCATCCGTTCCGCTGCCCTGGAATCCGCCGCCGATCGGTCCGCCGCCAATAGAACCGTAAGCCGGCGATTGGTTGGTGACAGGATTCATATAGCTCAACCTGCCCGAGATGCGATCCTTATCTTCTAAATTCCAGTCGACCTTCGCATCGAAGCTTTTGTTGTCCTGCAGAAAATTTGCCGTCTCGAGAAAATTATTTGAGTACTTCTGCGTGCCGGCGGCAGTCAGATTGGCATTCGGGACCGGGACCAGGCCGAGCAGCGCTGCAGAAATCGGATCGATACGATTCATTGGAATTCGGTTTCCGGGAAATTGCGTCCGGCCCTTGCCGCAATTGCTGGTATTGCCGCCCGGGAGGCAATCCACCGTGTCGCCCGTCTGGGGATCGAAAATCGCCGTTAGCGCGGGATCGGAGAAATCGCCGTTCCTCATAGCAGCCGTGGGGGCGTCCAGGTGTTGAAACTGCCCTTCGTGGTCAGTGGTCCGCAGAAAATCGAAGAAGAAGAATGCTTTGTTTTTGATGACAGGGCCGCCGATCGTGCCACCGTAATAGTTCGTCACCAAACGCGGCTTCACGAACGGTTGTCCTTCTGTCCCATAGTCGAAGAAGTTCCGCGCGTCCAAACGATTGCCGCGCCAGATCTCGTAAAGCGACCCATGAAACTGGTTTGTCCCCGATTTAAAAATTACGTTCGTGACGGCGCCCAAAGCTGTTCCCTGCTCGGGATCGTAGTTACTCGTGGTCACATCCACTTCTTGAATGGCTTCGACGGGCGGAATATAGACCTGCAACAACCCGGTCCGCTCGTTGTCGTTCACGCCTTCAAACTGAAAGTTATTCGAAAGACTGGATGAGCCGTTCACCTGGTTGTTCAGGCTGTTCTGCGGATTGAAAAAGCGCGAATGGTTGAATTCCGACCGTGTCGCTCCCGGCACTAGGTTGAGCAAATTTTGGAAATTCCGGTTGTTCCCCAAAGGCAGTTGCGATGCCTGCGCCGCGCTTAGCGTTGCACCCGTCTTGGCGGTGTCGGTTTGCAGCAACGGAATCGTGCTTGCGACGTTGATGGTCTCGCTCACCTGCCCCGGTTGCAGCGACAGGTCCACGCGCACGGTGCTGTTCACCGCTAGCGGCACGCCGCTTCGCTCGACCGTCGCGAAACCCTGCTTTTCTACCTTTACCTTATAGTTGCCGGGTGGCAGACTCGGAAAAGCGTAGTAGCCGTTCGCATCAGTCGTAATAGAACGAGTTGTGTTCGTACCGATATCGGTAATCGTAACTGCGGCACCAGGCAGGATCGCCCCAGTCGAATCGGTCACATTTCCTACCACAGTTCCGTTCACTGCTTGCGAATTCGCAGAAACCTGAGCAAGCAGGACGAATACACACGTCGCGCCTATTGCGCACAGCATTCTCATTTCTTGTCAACCCTTTATTCAACAGCGTTATTTTGCGAAGGCTCGTACCCTGTGAACGCTTCGCAGGCCCACCATCGAGTTGGGATTGAAAATGGCGGCAGAACGTCACACTCGCAGAATTTACAGTGCGCGTCGTCGATCGCCGGGCTTATATCCTGGGAGTTCTCGATGCTTAGAATCGTCTCCCTGGCGCTCATCTGCCCCTATCTTTTGACTGGCCAAAACCTACCGGTACAAAAAGAAACGGTCATCGTCACGGGCACGTGGGAACCGGTTCCGCTCACTGAGTCCGATCGCTCGGTCGAAATATATCCTCTACACGATCCATTTCTTCTCTTCGGAAGCCTGACTGATGCACTGAATCTCGATTCGTCCGTTCAAGTCCAAAGTCGCGCGCCCAACGGCGTGCAAGGCGATATCTCCATCCGCGGTGGCTCGTTCGGTCAGACGCTCGTGCTGCTCGATGGCATCCGTTTGAGCGATGCACAATCCGCGCATCACAATCTGGATATTCCGGCGCCGCTCGACGCCGTGGAACGAATCGAGGTCCTGCGCGGTTCCGGATCCACGCTCTATGGCTCAGATGCAGTCGCGGGCGTGGTCAACGTAGTCACCAGGCCACTGGACAGCTCCGATCCGCCGGAGCTGATTCTTCGCGCGGGCTATGGCAGCTTTGGAACGAATGAAGAGAGCGGCACATTCTCCTTCGGCAAAGGATTTCTTTCGCAGCGCTTTTCCTTTGAGCGCGAGCTCTCCGACGGCTTCCGCGACGATCGCGAATACAGAAATCTTGTGCTCGGCTCGCAGACTTGGCTGCGAACCAGGCTCGGGCTGAGTCGCATCTTTCTTTCACTGCTTGACCGTCCGTTCGGCGCAGACCAATTTTACGGGAACTTCAACTCCTGGGAACGGACGAAAACCTGGCTTGCCACTATGTCCCAGGATCTCGGCAAGAACACAATGTTTTCGCTAGGCTACCGCCGACACACGGATCTATATGAATTGCTCCGGGATGATCCGGAGTTCTATACGAACCGCCATGAAGACGAAACCTGGGATGTTGCCCTGCGCCGCCATGACGTGCTCCACGAAACCTTGCATCTCTACTACGGGGCAGAATTCTTGTCCGACCATGTCGATAGCAGCAATCTCGGCGTACACTCACGCAAGCGCGGGGCGCTCTACGGCGATCTGGATATCCGCTCCTGGCATCGGCTCTCGTTCAGTGCGGGCACTCGCCAGGAATTCTATGGAAGCGCTCAAACCATTTCGGTCCCGTCGTTCAGCACGGGTTATTGGCTGGGATCGAAGGCGAAATTGCGTGGCTCCGTCAGCCGGGCGTTTCGCTTGCCGAATTACACAGACCTTTACTATCACGATCCGGCCAACATCGGAAACCCGAATCTAAAGCCCGAGACAGCGATGAACTACGAAGCGGGCGTCGATCTCTACCCCGCAGCAAATTGGCGAAGCTCGCTGGTTATCTTCTCCCGCCACGAAACAAACGATATCGATTACATCCGCGCGAATGCTTCAGATATCTGGCAGGCGATGAATTTCGCCCGCGTGACCTTCACCGGTTGGGAAGCGTCACTCTTTGGTTCGCTTCCACATTCACAGGCCGTGCAGATCGAGTACACCGGATTGCATGGCGCCGAAGCTGCCTTGAACGGCTACCAATCGAAATACGTGTTCAATTACCCGACCCAACAGGCCGTGATCGGCTGGCAACGTACTTCGCCGCATGGCTGGATCGCGCGTCTTCGCGCCGGCATTACCAATCAATACCAGCGCAACGCCTACTTGGTGGTGGATGCCTACGCCGCTTGGACACGTTCCCGGTTCCATCCGTACGTGCGGCTCACGAATCTGACGGATGCCAACTACCAGCCGGTCTATGGGGTTGTGATGCCCGGCCGCGCCGTCCTCGCCGGCTTGGAACTATGCGTGATCTGTCACCCCGGTCATCTTTAGAACATAAGCGTGCCGGTACGGCAGCTTCTTCCGCAGTGCGGCGGGAACATCGACGACGAGTTGCCGCCCATGCGCGCGCCACTTCAAATCGTCCCTGGTCTCTAGCAAACTGATCTTCGCCCCGGAACCTACTCCAAAATTGTTCAACGTCAGCTCGCCTTCGGGCCAGTGCGGCAGAATGGCGTAAACCGCATCGCCTTTCGTTGTGAAGAACGCTTCCACATGCGCGTACCCGGCGGGTGGGTTGTCGACCATCCTGGTGATGTCGTACTCGGCGCGGTACTCCTTGCTTTCCATACGCGGCATTGTTCCGCCGCTCCACTGGGCCGGACGTTTCCATGCATGCGTGCCGTAAATTGCTTCGCCGTTCGGCCGCAGCCAGTCTCCGATCTGAATCAGCCGCTCTTCCATAATTACTGGAATATGTCCGTCCGCCCTCGGCCCGATGTCCAGCAGCAGATTTCCGCCGCGGCTCACGATATCGATCAGCATCAAGACAAGCTGCCGGTCCGTGTGATAGTCGGTCAGGGTTTCCATGCGGTTGTATCCATATGAATAGCCCATCCCGCGGCTCTCTTCCCATGCGTGACCGGATTGCTGCATGCCCGAAGTGTATTCAGTCGTGTAATAGCCGCCGTGTTTATGCCTGGTGTCCTTTCCCCAGCGGTCATCGACAACGACAACGTCGGCTACCGGCGAATCGTTGAACAGCCAGGCCAGCAGTTCTGGAGACCGCCACTCCGCGCTGGTTAATTCCCACTCGCCGTCCGAGAAAATGATTGCCGGCTTCACATGGTTCACTACATCTTTGAACTGCGGAAACAGGTGTTCACTTACGTAGCGGGGCTTATCGCGAAGCCACAGTGGGTTGTACCACTCATACAGCGAGTAGTAAATTCCCATGTGCAAGCCTTTCCTGCGTCCGGCTTCTGTCAACTCCAGCAGCAGATCCCGCTTCGGTCCGACTTCTACGCTGTTCCAGGGCCGTTTCCATGACCGATTCGCTTCCGCGCTGCGCCACAGTGTAAATCCTTCGTGATGCTTGGAGGTCGGCGCAACATATTTCGCGCCGGATCGCACAAAAAGGTCTGCCCATTTTTCCGGATCGAACAATTCCGCCCGAAACATCGGAGCGAAATTGAAGTAGGGAAAATCCGCGCCATAAACGCGCTTGTGAAACTGCCACGTCAGCGCGCCATTGCCTGTGGGGCCTTTCGCATCCTTTCCGTTGGTGAGCGAATTCCAATACCACTCGGCGTACGGATTCTCGTCCTCCACGTTTACTGCGGCAAACGCCGGCACCGAATACACGCCCCAATGAATGAAGATGCCGAATTTCGCGTCTGTGTACCATTGCGGCATCGGGCGCTTATCCAGTGATTCCCAATTTGCTTCGTAACGCCGGGAATCTGCGCCTCGGGCCATAGCTATTCCTAACGGTGTCGAAGCCATCGCCTTCAACAGCTCGCGTCGCAGCATGACTAACCCTTATCCGTCCCGATCTCAATCACGAAATATTGCGCGGGCACATCCCCTACGTTCTTCAATCCGTGCTCCTCGTTGGAATTGATGTATATCACGGAGCCCGGCCCCATTCGCGCACTCTTGCCCGCAATCGTAGCCTCGAGCGTGCCTTCCTTGATCAGCATCATTTCTTCGTGCCGGTGATGATGCGGTGGATGCGGCATTTGGCCGGGCGGCAGCGTGCTGATGTGCATTGCGAGCGGACAGCCGGTCTGCGTTATCCCTCGGAACACCTCGCGCCCTACCATGCCGGTCTTGGCGTTTTTGTGAACCGGCAAGCTATCGAAGGAATAACACCTCGAGGGAAGAACCGTCGTGTCCGCCTCGGCAGTCGCAGACAGAAGCGCGGGAAGCAATAAACCTAAATCTCTACGTGTACAGTTCACAAGAACTCTCCTCCTTGTGAGCATGCCACGTCAAACGCGAGCGCTTTAGTCGGTTGCTGCTCTCAGGCTCACTCCCCAAGCCGGTACCAATCGCAAAGAAAGTTAAGAGCGCCCAGCCAGTGGTGGTCAGCTTTGTCGCCTTGTTGGCGGTTCCTCAGCAGGCACGAGTTCTCTCTGCCAGTAACGATTCTGGCATGCGAAACCTCGTTCGCGAGTTACTAAGTGTGTACCTGTTTTGGGCGGCGGGAGTGATTGCCCGCCGCCCTCGCCGGCCCTTCCCTATTGCACCGGCTTCAGCGTCCATTTCTGGTTAGCGCCACCCCAGCAGGCCCACTGTTGAACGAGCGCTCCGTCCAGCTTGGAGATTCCACGCACATCCAGGCATTTGCCGCTGCTCTTCGCAACGATGTTGTAGGTGCCGTCCGAGTTACGCACGAGATTCCATATCTCATTCGTTCCGCCCCAGAACGGATATTGAATAACGCCTACGCCGTTCTCCGTGGCGCTTGGACCTCCCGTTACATCGAGCTGCAATCCGCTGCTCTTCACCGTAATCTTGTAACCACCCGTAATGGGCGTGAACAAGAACTTCTGGTTGGTGCTCCCTAAACAGGCCCACTGCTGAGCCGGATCGCCGGCCCAGGTTGCCGTCGGTCCGCCTCTCATATCCAGGCATTTTCCGCTGTTCTTCGAAATGACATTCACCCAGGAGGTGGTTGGAATCGCCGGGCTCGGCGTCGAGGAGCCGGACCTGACCGCGGCCGAGTTCGGGTCCACCATCAGCGAGGATTCGTCTACCGCCTCGAAATCCGCGCCGATGACGCGTGTGAGCTGATGCAACTCATCGTCGTTCCAATTTGAATTCGGAACGCCGGAGATGAACCACGATGCCCCATTATCGGCCAGGATCATACCGTAGGTCTTTAAAGCCTGCAAAATCACCTGGACATGCGCGGGAAATGAGCTGATGTCGAAGTCCTTGCGCAATCGGAAACGCGTTCCCATCGGTGGATACTGAGGGCCATTAAGCGTGGACGCGTAATGGCGCGCGGGCCAGACGTAGCTGTCGTTCGTTGCGGGCGCCGTGAAACGGAGTGCATGATTGATGTGGCCGGAGGCCACTTCGCTATACCGGACCAGGCCCGGAAACATCGGAAGCCCAGCCGCGTCCGCCGAAGTCCAGCCGGCTGGCCGTAATTGATTCGAGTTCAGCGGAAAAATGGCGCCCGATCCCGCGGACCATGTTCCGTCGGTCAGCGGCTTTGCATTGAAGATTTCATACAGAATGCAGTTGTCGCTGTCAATTAGCAGAATGTGGCGGTCACCCGTGCTGCTCGGGCCTTGTTCAATCAAAGGGTTCGGCGGGATCGGGTAGGGACCCGGATCGCCGTTGTAGTAAAACGAGACACTAACTTTCGGCTCACTGCCGGGAACCAGATTATACGGAATCCCATTAACGGCATCGTGGCCGAAGTCGGGATGAGCAGGGCTGCTTGGCCCGATGGTCTGCACGTATGCCGCGGAATTCGGGTGGACGGGTAGCGAGTCCACTCGCGCATTCCAAACATTATTGGCTGGAAATACAGTGCAGTTTTGGATTGTTGGTGTTTGCGCCCGGAGCATTATTGAAGTGCAGGCAGCGAGCGCAAGTGTGGCGTATAGGCGAATAACGGCCTCCTTAAAGAGTGAAAAAGTTAAAAACTTTAAACCAGTTTTGGAAGCAGTCGCTTCCGAATGAGACTGCACATGCTGCTTAGTCTCAAATTCGCTCCGACGATTGTGCTACGACACAAATTACCGCGTCCGACGCCGCGGGAGTCCATTCGTAAATAGGCGCTCACGTTTAGATTGGCAGACTAAATACGCGTATTAACAAATGGTATGAGGAGAGGCTATCATGCATTGCAATGAATTGCTAGCTTTTTTTTCTGCCGTCTGGCTTAGTAATGGAAGTCCTATGCTGCGTAGTTATTCTGATTTCCTAACTTATGGCGAGAATATTGCAATGAGCAGAATATGGGCTCATACTCGTCCCATGCACGACAGGCAAGGCGGCTTTCGCCTGGCAATCGGCCTTCTTGCAAGCGCCCTTGCGATTCATGCACAGACCACTCCTGCGGAACCGCCTGTAGATGCTCGCGCTGTCTGGAAGCCTGATACCGAGACATTACAAAAAACCCGCTCGGGGTGCGCGAGTGCCGCTTATCCGGCACTGGGCACCTGCTTCGCCGAGCAGATGCAAAAAGCGGGAGCTTCGCCCGAAGCTGTCGCGTTTATGCATCGTCTGCATAACGATGCTTTTCTGGTGAAGTACCAGAACACCGGGCGCGTGAGCATTGCCTGGACCACATATCCGTTTCGGGCAAACCAAAACAGCGGCTGTCTCCTGGTGAACGGAACGCCTTCACTGGTCGATGTGGACGATCTTTCCCGCTTGCCGCGCGACAGCCTACAATCCAGCTCGGGCTGGAGAGCGCTCGTTGCAAAGCATCCGAAAGCGACACTTTGGCCTGATGACCGCAGCGGTATGACAGGTGTAGGTGTCCAATCGCTCCCCGGCTCGGGCCAAAGATTCATCGTGAACTATCTGGCGCTGGACGGCTGCCATGCTTGCGCGCGGCTTGCTACGATCCGTTACGTCTTCGATTTCGACGCTACGGGAAGGCTGCTGGGGCCACGCTTCCTCGGTTTGCGGGCCTTGCCGTAACTGCGAAAAGCGTTACTCCGTTCGGACTGGTTTTCCCGTTCTTCGCCATTTGCCACTGGGTTTCACGAATGAGCCGTTGCCAAAGGGAATCCGGGTCGTTATCGAATATGATCTTCGACTGGCCTCTCAGGACAGCCCATGCGCCCAGCCGGACTTCGGCTTCCAATTGGCCGGGCGCCCAGCCGGCATAGCCAAGAAAGAGGCGGAACTTGGACGGCGGCGTCCGGGAGGCAACTGATTTTTCAATCAGCTTCTTCGCCGCAGTGGCGTAAACATCGCCTGCTACGTGTGTCGCCTCATCGGCTTTATCCGGCAGCCTCAACAACGCCTGTCCGACTGTTGTGCCGACCGGACCGCCCAGATAGACCGGGTCGGCTGTCGCGTGCTTTATATCGGGGAAGACGCGCGAAAGCGGGACGTCGCTCTGCCGGTTTAGTATCACACCCATGGTCCCCTCGTCCTCGTCGTATTGCACAATCAGAATTACGGATTCCGCGAAATTCGGATCGCCTAATTTCTCCTTTGCGACCAGAATGCTGCCGGCCGAGAGGCTTTGCTGTTGTTCGAATTGTGCGGGCAGCAGTCTGCGTTCCGAAGCGGGCGCCGATACGCCAAAGACGAGAGCCGTACCGAGAGCCGCCGCCTGGAAAGCGCGAAGCGGGAAACTGCATCCCATGTATTCCGATGATGCTACCACTAACGATAGCCCGCCGCTTGCAACTCAAACAGCTCCGCATACCTGCCGCCCAGAGCCACCAGTTGCCTGTGCGATCCCTGTTCGGCGATACGGCCATCCTCCAGAACCAGGATGCGATCCGCCATGCGGACCGTTGAAAAGCGGTGCGAGATGAGAACGGCCATCTTGCCGGCCGTAAGATCGACGAATCGCTGATACACTTCGAACTCCGCTCGCGCATCCAGGCTGGCGGTCGGCTCGTCCAGGATCAGGATCTGTGCGTCGCGCATATACGCGCGGGCCAGCGCTATCTTTTGCCATTGCCCGGTGGACAAATCGATTCCGCCTTCGAAACGCCGGCCCAACATCTGCTGATATTTCTTGGGCAACGCGCCCACTACACCGGCTGCAAGGCTTTTCTCGGCGGAACTCTTCCATCGGTCTTCGTCTTGCATTTGCTCGATACGGCCGACTCCGATGTTTTCCGAGACGAGCATGTCGTATCGCATGTAATCTTGGAATATGACGCCGATTTCATGCCGGAGATCGTTCACGTCATATTCGCGCAGATCGATCCCGTCCAGTAGAATCCTTCCAGCCGTCGGGTCGTAAAGCCGCGCAAGCAGCTTTACCAGCGTTGTCTTTCCCGCCCCGTTCTCGCCTACCAAGGCGATCCGCTCCTCCGGATAGAAGCGAAAAGTCACGTTTGACAAAACCCATTTCTCCGATCCGGGGTACGCGAAGGACACATTTTCAAATTCGAACCCATCCCGGATGGGCCGCGGCGCGGGAACTGCGTTCGGTACAGAAAAAATGGTTGGGTTCGTTTCGAAGAAATCGAAGAGGTCCTTGATAAATAATGCCTGCTCCGAGATGCCGACCAGAGAGGCGACGAGGCTTTCCATAATGCCGCGCGCTCTGGAAAAGGCTCCCACCATCAGTGTTAGATCGCCTACGCTTAGGACCCCCGCTAGCGCTCGAACCAAAATCAGTGCATAGGCGGCGTAGTACGCCCCAGTGGGTATGAGGTTGAGAAAGGTTCCATGTAGGGCCCGGTGAACTGCCAGATGCCTGTTCTCGGCATAGAAACGCTCAAAGAGAGCACGCGACCTGTCGGCTAGGTATTTTCCCAGTCCGAAGATTTTGATCTCCTTGGCGCTCTCGTTACTTGCACCCAGGTAGCGGAGGTAGTCCAGCTCCCGGCGCTCCGGCGTATACCGGTAGAGCATGGAATAGTTCAGCATGGCAAAGCGGGTCTCGCCGAGAAATACCGGGACTGTCGCAGCCATCAGCAGCACTAACAGCCAGGGATAATAGAAAACCACGGCCGAGAGCAGCGACAAAAGAGTGAGAAGTTGCTGCGCCATGCCGGCCAGACCGGCCAGCATTCCCAGACGCGCCGTAGTCTGCCTGCGCGCCCGCTCCATCTTGTCGTAAAACACTGGATCTTCAAAGGAAACCAAGTCAAGCGAGGCGGCGTGCTCCATGAGCCGAACGCTGACCCGATTGGTAAAGCAATCGCCGAGCAGGCTATCTACCAGTGAGATGAAGCGGCCCAGCGTGTCGGAGCCAACGGCCAGCAAAAGCTCCAGAACGAGCAACTTCCAGATCAGCGACCGCTCTACATGCTGGTGCCTGATGGCCCTGACCACGAGGTCTATGATGAGCTTCGAAATCCACAGCATGGCGAGCGGAAATAGGGCTGCAACACAGCGCAACAGGAGCGTACCAACGGTAAGCGGCCGGCTGGTCGCCCATACCATGCCAAGCAGCGGAGGAACGTTCCGCAGTGCCTGGAGGCGCTCACGCCAGCTTTGGGGCAGTTCTGGTGTCTTCAAGGGAGCCCGCCTCATAGCTTAGACCTATTAAGCCATGCGGAGCCCCGGTCGCCAGGGAGGGGTAGGATGACCACTTGCTCCAAAAAGAAAAATGCTCATTCTCGCGAATGAGCACTTTTCCTCCTGATACCAGGCCCTTGGCAAACCAAGGGTTTACGTTTGATGGGAGAATCAGATCCGACGGCATCGCAACCGTCAAAACCTGTTTGTGATTGGAGTGTAGGGCCAGCGGGGGGTGAAGTCAAGGCCATTTTTCCCCGTTGCGTTTGCACCGCGTAAGTACCGATATACAAATCATTTACCACGCGAGATGTTTTTCCGCCACTTGTGCAAAAGGCCTGTTTTTGCTGTGGAAAACACCCTCTATCGTTCAAATAAGTCCTTTAAAATCTGTGGCTTCCTTTCGCTGTGGAATTCCTCATCCGCTAAGGTGCAAAGTGGTCATGGCCTCGTCCGCTTCAAGCGTCCCGTAACGACGCCGGTAAATCCGCATACCCGCGTAGATCAGTCCCGCGAGCAGGCAGATCGCCGAAAGAATGATGCTCAAATACATAATGTTCAGCAGCAGTTGGTAGAGCGGTTTGATCGGACTCGGCGGCGGCACGTCGTTCCAGGTGATCTTCGCCTCATACTGCACGCGACTTAAGAGAGAGTCCGCTTGCGCATCCGTTGCCGGCCCGTACACAATCGCAACTAAGACGTCCGATCGCTTTGCGTGCGCGCCCGGCAGCAGTTTGAATTGCACTGAGTGCAAACGCGCCATTTCCGGCGTCGGATAGTAGAAGAGCGCCAGTCGAACGGGCGCCTGGCTCTTGTCCACGCGGTATTGCGCTACTTGTGCTTCCGCGCCCTGCTCGAAGCCCGGCCGCGTAGAAGCGAGTTCCGGAGCAAATGCGTTGAGCGACACTGGCCCTAAAACATAACGTGCCGAATTCGGAACCAAGCCCTCGCGCGGTAAGAACGTAAGAATCGCCGGCAGCGACGTTTCGTGCTTGTTTGGCAGAGCCTTTAACGTCGCATCCACTTGCGCTTTGGTGGGTTTTCTTCCCTCGAAGGCGATGACGTAGTTGTAGTCCGAGATCACTATGCGCGTGCCATCTTCGCTGCAAAGCGGACCGAACTCGCACGATTTCGCTTGAGGCGAGCGGAGCCATTCCCATGCAGCCAGAGCCCCGGTGAGATCTTTCATCTCGTAGGTTGTGATTGTCAGTTTTCCTTTGCTGGCCACATTGGTGTGGACGAGACCGTACTCGTTCCATAAGGACTGATCGTCCGCAAAGAGTGAAGACGCGAATAAAAAACAGGCGAGTGCTAAGCCGCAGCGCCGTGGCATTTTTTGTACTTCTTCCCGCTGCCGCAAGGGCACAAATCGTTCCGGCCTACCTTCGGACCCTTATTAGTGACAGTTTTGGATTCCTGGGCGGCATCGCCGCTTGAAAGCTGCAGTTCGGCCAACTCCTTATCTTTTCGACGCTGGATGTTCCGGGTAAGATCCAGAACCGACTGCTGATTTTTGCGTTGCTGCGCCTCGCGCTCGGCTTCCAAAAGCGCGGCCTGCATTCCGGCGCCATTCAGGTCTTCCTCCTCCGGTTCCTCGATTTCCGGATAAGGCAGCGGCGGCATGCCTGTCTCGATTCGCATGAAGTACAGGTACTTGATGGTCTCGTCTTCAATCCGGTCCATCATGTCCTGGAACATGGTGAACGATTCTTTTTTGTATTCGATCAGGGGATCCTTCTGCCCGTAGCCGCGTAGCCCGATTCCTTCCTTTAGATGATCCATCGAAAGCAGATGGTCTTTCCACTGGTTATCGACGACATTGAGCATGATGATACGCTCGGCCTGTCGTAGGTTATCGGCGCCGATCATCCGCTCCTTCTCGTCGTAGCGCTCGACGAGCAGATCACCCGCTTTTTGTTCGATCTCGCGGCGATCCAATCCCATTAATTCGTCGGGATCGAGCTTTGCGCCGAACTGGTTCAACACGGCCGTTTGCAGTCCCGCAAGGTCATACTGGTCGTAGCGCACGTTCTCCGGGCAGAATTGATCGATGAAGCCCCCCAGGATACCGCGCACAATGTCCAAAATGCGCTCTTTTTGGTTTTCGCCTTCGAGCAACTGCCGCCGCATACCATAAACGGCCTGCCGTTGCTTGTTCATCACGTCGTCGTATTCGAGGACGTGTTTGCGCGAAGCGAAGTGCTGCGCTTCCACCGCCTTTTGCGCGGCCGCGATGCGTTTTGTGATGAGACGCGATTCGATCGGGACGTCCTCTTCCATGCCGAGCCGCAGCATCAGGTTCTGCATGCGCTGGCCGCCAAAGATACGCAGCAGATCGTCCTGTAGCGACAGGTAAAATCGCGAGCTTCCGGGATCGCCCTGTCGTCCCGCGCGCCCACGCAGCTGATTGTCAATGCGCCGCGATTCGTGCCGTTCCGTTCCGAGGATATGCAGCCCGCCGAGCGCGACAACCTCGTTATGCTCCGCTTCGAACTCGCCCTTTACCTCGTTCCGGATCCGCTCCAGCTCTTCGGGAGGAAGCAATTCCGCAGTCTTGCCATATTTCCTGAGACGATCTTCCAGCAGAAAATCCGGATTCCCGCCCAGCAGGATATCGGTTCCGCGGCCGGCCATGTTAGTCGAAACCGTAACCGCGCCCTTGCGTCCAGCCTGCGCTACGATGTGCGCTTCGCGTTCGTGATTTTTGGCGTTCAGCACCTCATGCCTTACGCCCATCCTTTTTAATATCCCCGAGAGCCTCTCGGACTTCTCGACAGAAATCGTGCCCACCAGAACCGGCTGCCCCTTCTCATTCAGGGCCTTGATCTCTTTCGCCGCGTTCCGGAACTTTTCTTCCTCGGTACGGTACACGATATCCGGATTTTCAATCCGGATCAGGGGCTTGTTGGTCGGGATGACGGTCACTTCCAGGTTGTAGATCTTGCTGAATTCGGCCGCTTCGGTATCGGCAGTACCCGTCATGCCCGCGAGCTTTTTATACATGCGGAAGAAGTTCTGGAACGTAACGCTTGCCAGCGTTTGCGTTTCGCGCTCGATCTTCACGCCTTCGTGGGCTTCCACGGCCTGGTGCAAACCGTCACTCCAGCGCCGCCCGGGCATCAAACGTCCGGTGAACTCATCCACGATGACAACCTGGCCTTCCTGCACGACGTAGTCGCGATCCCGCTGGTAGAGAATGTGCGCGCGCAGCGCCTGCTGCACGTGATGGTTCATCTCAATGTTGGCCGGATCGTACAGGTTTCCCGTATTCAGCAGCTTCTCGACCTTCAGCACCCCCTCTTCTGTGAGCGCCACCGTGCGATGCTTCTCATCGACTGTGAAGTCGCCGGTTGTGTACGACTGTCCCGGCTCTTTTCCCTCGATGACTTCGCCCCGCTCCAGGTAAGGAATAATCCGGTTGACGCGATAATACTTGTCGGTCGATTCCTCGCTCGGTCCCGCGATGATGAGTGGAGTGCGGGCTTCATCGATCAGGATCGAATCCACCTCGTCTACGATGCCGAAGTTGAACTCCCGCTGGACATAGTCTTCCAGCCGGAATTTCATGTTGTCGCGCAGATAGTCGAACCCGAACTCGTTGTTCGTGCCGTAGGTAATATCGGAGCCGTACGCTTCACGCCGCTCCTGATCGTCCAGATCGTGAACGATCGTACCCACGGTGAGTCCCAGGAAGCGGTGAATGCGGCCCATCCATTCCGAGTCGCGCCGCGCCAGGTAATCATTCACCGTGACAATATGAACGCCCTTGCCTTCGAGCGCGTTCAGGTAACTCGGAAGAGTGGCTACCAGCGTCTTCCCTTCACCGGTTTTCATTTCCGCGATGCGGCCACGATGTAGAGTGATACCGCCGATGAGCTGAACGTCGAAATGCCGCATGTTCAGCACGCGCCGCCCCGCCTCGCGGCAAACCGCAAACGCTTCTATGAGGACATCATCAAGGCTCGCGCCGTTGGCGACCCGCTGCTTGAAATCCAGAGTCTTCGCCGCGAGTTCGGCGCCCGAAAGAGCCTGCATCTGTGGCTCGAGATCATTGATCGCCGCGACGATTGGCCGTATCCTTTTGATCTCGCGATCATGTTTGGTGCCAAAAACCTTGGCGAGCGTACTTTCGAGCATAGATGGACAGGTGGGCTTATTACCAGTGTAACTGGAAGGTGGGAGTATGACCGCTAGTAGTTTACTGCTAACCTTACCTGGTGGCGCGGCGAATCGTCGCTGCGGAGTGCCCCGGCCTCATACCGGTACGAGGCGTCTACCGCACAAACGCTCCAGCACCGCCAAAGGTGCTATTTCCGGGTTGGCCATCGAGCGCCGCGCGACGATGAACGTTTGCTCCAGCGCGTGCTGACCCGAATGTACCGAATGTGGAACCACATCGGTAAAAGTCAGCCATGTCGAACCGGGCGGAAAATCGAACGCGTACTTGGGGCAGCTTGCCTGAAAATCCGCATTCCTCTTCAGGTATTCGTGAAAGTGCAGCATAAAGCGGTCGTACGGCGACCGCGGAACGACGGGTAGCCCGAAGCTTTTCAATAACCGGGCCGATTGCCTCCACAGCTTGCCGCCTGACGCGATTCGTGACAAGCCTCCTTCGCGGGCGTATTTTTCCGCGATGACCGGAAACGGATCTGTAACTACCCAGCTTCGGTCCTTTGAAGGATGGATATTCGTGAATACCCGGAGAATCAGATCGCCGTTTGTCGGGCGCGATGGAAACGCGTCTGTATGGATCAGATCGTTGCGTTTGTTCAGAGGAAGATCACGGCCCTGCTCTTCGAGCGGCCGGAAACTCGCATAGTCGAGCTTCCAATGTGCGGCGTACTCCGGCAAGAGACTCTCACTAAAGGCGACCACGTTTCGCGAGTACTCGCGCATAATCGCCAGCAATTGCTCGGCCTGCGCACTTTCGCCGTCAATCCCTGTCACGCGATCGCTTGCCGTGCGGTATGCGACGTTCTTGTGAACTGCGCCACCTGCGAAATTCAGATTGCGCAGGAAGTTCTTTGCTTCGTCCGACAGCTCGAACGGCGTAAACGGGAAAAAGAGAACATTTCCAGCCTCCAGTTCAGGCCTGTAATCGATTCCGGCGCGCGTAGGCCGGGGATCGATCGTGACAAACCGCATTTATTCTGCGCTCCTGATCTCCGGACGCTTAACCATTGGCTTCAAAATCTCATCCAGTGTTGCCTTCGCATTTGTCTCCCGTACCAGGTGAGGATATTTTTCGCCGCCGTGATAGTCGATCTTCACGACCTTAAAATACCCTGTGTTCTCGACGATCAGCTCCACCAGGGGCCCGCTTTCTTTCGCATCACGAATAGCCTGGTGAAGTAACTCGTCGCTTGCCTGCCGGCCATTCACCGCGACGATCTTCATGCCCGGCCCGAGACCCGCCTTGTAAGCCGGAGATTCGACCAGCACATCTTCAATGGCCTGATCGTCGGTGCGCAGTCCTAGTGAATACCATGCATTCACGCCTCGATCGCTACTCTCGTCCGCCCGGATGTATTCGTTCTCCACGTCCGTGTATTCGATTCGATAGCCGCCGCCCGTGATCCCGTCCAACGGCGCGTGCGACGACTTCGACGTCAGCCGCTCTTTCAGAAAGGCCGCCCAATTGTAGGGCTGAATCTGATTCAGACAACCGGTAACGTCTTCAAAGCGGTACGGGACGACGCGTTGAGATGAATTATCGCGTGCACCCAGAAACCGCGCGCAAAAATCGTTTAGCGATCGTTTCCCGTGCGACAACTTCCGCAGGAGCGTATCCACTTCCAGCCATATCAGTTCGCCTTCCGGGTAGTAATCTGCAGATCGGCGCCAGTTATCCCATTGGTCAGGTGCTGCGTATAGAATCTGCGACGCGGCTGCGGTGTCCTCCAGGTCCCGCCAGGTCCGGCCCGGACGGTGATCCAGAAATGCCGCCGAAGCCGCCAGATAGGCACGATACTGCTCCGGCGTCCAGATTCCGCTACGCACGGCGAGGATGTCGCCCAGGTACTGCGTCAATCCTTCATATATCCACAGAAGTTCACCTTTCATCGGCTGCTGATAATTCGCGGTCGCAAGTCCTGCGGGCCGGCGGTATTTCCCGTTCCAGGAATGCGTGAACTCATGCGGGAGAAGATCGCCCACGAGCAACCAGGAATCCTCGTCCAGAAAGGTTCTCGCTCCGATTCGGTTGTCGCTCGATTCGTGATGTTCGAGGCCGAAATGCGCGACACCATCGCTCAGAGCAACCAGGAAGTGATAGCTCTCATAGTGGTGCGATTTGTAAAGAGCGCCTGCCTCTCGTACCAGATTGCTGAACGCGGAGATCAGCTCTGTACTAGGCTTCAGATCCTCAGGTCCGTCCGCGACCATGTCGAGATAGTGCTTGGGAGTAACGTCTTCAGCCAGTGGAATCTCTTTGAAATAGCGGCCGGCCAATACCGGCGAATCGATCAGGGTTTCGAGCGTGACAGGCTGGAAGTGAATCGTGTCAGCTTCTTGCGATGTCTGCGTCAGAGCGGTGGCGAATTTCCAGCCATCCGGAAGCCTTATGGAGGGTTCGACCGAAACGTCCCCAGCCGCATCTCCGGGCGGATATAGCACGAACTCGTTCCAACTCACGATCGCCAGGTTGGCGGTCGTTGACGCCCCCGCCGAGAAGCCGGTTGGAGGCGCGGTAGCCAGAAATTCGACTTTGGCGTGAAGAACGCCCGCACCCGACGGCACGTTCACGTGAAAAGCATACATGTCAACGTCGTCGCGTCTCCATGGCAAAATTTGGCCGTTCGCGCTGAATGCGACGACGGTGAAATTATCTATCGGTCCGGTAGG
>DATBHS010000088.1:0-12490 GCA_036557345.1 Bryobacteraceae bacterium | reverse complement strand
AAACTGGAGTTGCACTCATTTTAGGCGATTTGGCAGAGCGCGAACCCAACCAAAGCGGATCAAGCCGAATGCAACAGTCGTTGCGCATCCGGCGATATGTAGCGCCTCCCTTCGCTGACCTGCCGGATCGCGGCAGCCAGTTCCGTCCGAGCCCGCCCTTTGAGCACGTAGCCCTCCGTCCCGATGCGCATCGCTTCCTCTACGTACGCATGCTCGTTGTAGCCGGTCAGGAAAATGATCCTCGTAAGATCCCCGGCACGACGGAGCTGGCGCGCCACTTGCAATCCGCTCATCCCAGGCAGCGAGATATCCAATAACAGGATGTCGGGGTGCAATTCCTGCATGTTTTGAAGCACATCCGGGCCCTTGTCCACAATGCCGGCAATCTCGTACTCCTGCCCGAGCGCAAGCGACAAACAGGCTTGCATCTGGGCGTCGTCTTCAGCAATAAGCAGCCGCAGCCGTTCGAAACCTGCTTTTTGTTCTTCTCCTGTCACATCGGTATCGCACCACTTGTGAGACGAAAACCGGCGACTTCTCTTAACAGGAAGAAAGTTTTTGCACAGAGTATGATTACTAGCCTGCCCACCCATTTTTGTAGGTCGACGAGAAATCAGGATTAATAATACGATAAAATTCCCAACTTGCAACAAGCGGTTGTGCAAGATCTGGCCCACGGCGTCCGCATTCTGCGCTGTAATCCAGCCTTCAGTATCGCGTCGCTCCTCTCACTTGCTCTGGGAATTGGCGCTAACACCGCGATTTTCCAAATCCTGGACGCGATCCGGCTTCGTATGCTTCCTGTCGATAGCCCGCAGCAACTCGCTCAAATCTACGTTCGCGACATGAGTGGCGCGCGTGGCAGTGTGAACGGAGACGCTGTACTCACATATCCGATCTGGGATCAGATTCGTAAACGACAGCAGGCATTCTCGGGCGTGTTCGCCTGGTCCGGCGGCGATCTCAATCTCTCTCCCAGCGGGGATGTCCGTATGGTGTCCAGCCTCTGGGTGAGCGGCGAGTTCTTTCCGATTCTTGGCATCAAGCCGGCCGCGGGCAGGCTCTTCACGGCAGGGGACGACTATCGAGGCTGCGGATTTCCCGGTGCAGTGATCAGCTATGCGTTCTGGCAAAGTGAATTTGGCGGCCACCGTTCCGTGATTGGCCGCAAGCTGAATTTGAACGGCCATGCCGTGGTAATCGTTGGGGTTACTGCGAGTGGATTTTCGGGCGTGGACGTCGGAAATACGTTTCAAGTCGCTCTCCCGCTCTGCTCGATCACTCCGGCATGGTTCAACGCTTTGGATGCCGGCACATTCTGGTGGCTCAACGTAATGGGCCGCCTAAAGACCGGCTGGTCGCTACCCAAGGCGGCGGCACATCTGAGTACGATTTCATCCGGCGTGTTCGCGGCCTCATTACCTTCGACCTATCCACGCGCCAGCGTCGGAAATTATCTCGGTATGAAGCTTACCGCAGTTCAAGCCGCTACCGGAGTATCCGGATTGCGGGCGCAATATTCAACTCCGCTATTGATGCTGCTTGCTATTGCGAGCCTGGTTTTACTGATCACCTGCGCCAACCTCGCGAATCTGATGCTCGCGCGAGCAAGTGTACGGCAGCGCGAAATCGCGGTGCGCATGTCGATCGGGGCTTCGCGCGGGCGTGTAATCCGGCAATTAATGACGGAAAACCTATGCATTGCCGCGTTCGGCGCGGGCCTCGGCTTACTGGTTGCTGCTGCGCTGAGCCGGCTTCTCATTTCTCTGCTGAGCGCTGATGCAAATTCCGTTCACCTCGATGTGCATCCGGACTGGCGCGTCTTGTTATTTGCCGCTACTCTGGCGATCCTCACTTGTATCTTGTTCGGCTTGATGCCCGCCTTGCGCGCCGCTCGTCTTGACCCCGGCCCCATTCTTAAGGTGGCAAGCCGCGGCATGACAGCCGGACACGAGCGCTTCAGCATGCGGCGCTTGCTGGTCGTGTCGCAGGTGGCGCTCTCCCTGGTGCTGGTAGTCGGAGCCCTGCTATTCGTGCGCAGCCTGCAAAACCTGTCGCGCGTTCCAACCGGGTTCAGGCAGCAAGGAATATTGATTGCCGATCTATCGTTCGCTCGCGCAAATCCTGCCGACGTGAACGCGGCGTCTTATCAGAGGGCCTTGCTCGAACGCGTGAGGGCCGTTCCGGGCGTGCTTTCAGTCTCTGATGCCACGGTGATTCCCATCGGAGGAAGTTCATGGAGCAATAAGGTCTGGATGGAGGGCTCGACACAAGACCGCGGAATTGATTCCCTGCTCAACCGGATCAGCTCGGGGTATTTCCAAACGCTTGATATGCGCTTGCTGGCAGGCCGCGATTTCGATGACCACGACGGACCCGGCTCGCCGAAAGTCGCGATCGTGAATGAAGCTTTCGCGCGGGAAATTGCAAAATCGTCCAACCCAATCGGCCGTAGTTTCCGCGTAGAAGCGACCCCATCGCAACCTGAAATTGTCTTTCAGATCATCGGCCTGGTTGGAAATAGCAAGTACCGGAGCCTGCGCGAAAATTTCAAGCCAATCTTCTATACGCCGTTGTCGCAGGATCCCGATCCCATGCTGGGCGCCACGCTGTTGATTCATTCCACCCTGCCGCCTGACCGATTAATGCCTTCGCTGCGGCGCGCCATACTACAGGCCGATCCGGGTGCGCACTTCGAGTTTCGGCAATTCAGAAATCAAATCGAGCAGTCGCTTCGACCAGAGCGCTTAATGGCCGCGCTGTCGAGCGGGTTTGGCGCCCTGGCGGCAGTGCTTTCGACAATCGGCCTTTACGGAGTGATTTCTTACCTGGTCGCTCGCCGGCGGAATGAAATCGGCATCCGCATGGCCTTAGGGGCTGATCGCAAAGCCATCTTCGCTCTGGTACTCCGCGAGAGCTGCGTGTTGCTCGGCGCCGGACTGGCCGTCGGAGCCGTGTTGTCCATTGCCGCGGGCCGGTTCGCGCGAGCCTTCCTTTTCGAATTGACACCCTATGACCTGGCAACGCTCATCACAGCCTGTCTGTTGCTTGCAAGTGTGGGCGTGATTGCGGCGTACCCTCCGGCGCGGCGCGCGGCGGGAATGACACCGCTCGATGCGTTGCGGGAGGAATAGGCAAAACCGACGGCCTGAGAGGCGCCGCAGGCGAAAGCGCCTGCCCCACAAAGCAAAGCTCACCCAGCAGTTTCCGCAGCCGCCTGTTCCGGAGCTTGCCGACGCCGTCGGCCGCTCAGGAGGTAGAGAGCGGCTCGCACTTCGAGCAGCGGGTCGGCTGAAGGTTCGATTCCATCAACGCGCGGAATGGGATCGAAGATGATTTGCTTTTGTTCATTCGCATCGTGCGCTATCAGGCTTGTTAGGACGACCCTGCCGAGATCGATCTGCGGCCGATCTTCCGGCCAGTGAACCGTTGCATCGTCTACCGTGTCTTTGTCACCAGCCACCTGAACCAGGATCCGAAAGCTGATTGGACCTCTGGCGACCCGTTCTCTTATCTCGTCGAACAGGTAGTTTGCACCCTTGCTCTTGGCAGTGGCATCGTCCAAATGTTCGGTCCCCGCCTCCGGCTGGATTCGGTACCGTCCAAAGCGGCTGACATTCTCCCGGTTGGTGAAGCGCATCGCGGTCACTCCGAAGTACGACTCTCTCGCAAAGCTGGACGGGCTAGGTTTCGGAGCCTGCACAAAGGCGAGGGCCGCTGGATGACTGCCGAGGAACTTCTCGATGGGCGAGGGTGAGGACTGGGACACACCGGCCGACGCCGCTGCCGCCTGCAGGAACTCCAGAAACTCATCGGCCGTTCGGGTAGGAAATCCATCAGTTGAGTGGCCAATGATGTCGGTATGTAGGTGCTCGGCAAGATGGAAGCGAATCGCAAGTCCGCGCGGATTTGCGTTCGCGTCATTATCCGGGATCAACGGTAGCCCTGTCGAATTGGAAAAACGCGCGGTCACCGGAGTGGAGCTCCGGGTAACGTGCGGGGCACGCGTCAGCGAAACCGCATCCGATGAAGGAGTAAATGTCCCTTTGAGCAGGATGCCTTTTGCGTGAGCCGGCCGAAATCCCGGATGTAATCCAAATATCGTGTCGAACTGTTTGAGTATCTTCTCACTTAAAGTGATCAGCTTCTGATCGGAAGGAAGAGGCATGAACAAAGGTAGCGCATTGCAAGTCGCGGGCTACTCGAATGGTCAGAGCGAGTGATACCCTAGCCATGAACGCCGTTTTCGGAAATGGTTTACCAGACGCAGTCAAGCGGGTTTGCCGTCGTCTGGCTCCGGCTCCGATTGATGCTCGATCTGGCGGTTTCAATTCCCAAGCAGCTTGTGATCGAGATCGGGCAGGACAGCCGGCATGCTTTGCGGCTCTGGGCGAAACGGCCCTTGCACACAGGTTTTGCGGTGGTCGTCCTCGGCGTCGCGATTGGCGCGAACACGGGCGTCTTCAGTGTGGTGAATGCGCTGTTGTTGCGGTCACTGCCTTTCCGAGATCCCGACCGGCTGGCGGCGATGATTCACTTTCTGCCGCTTCACGACAGCGTCGCGCAATTCGACTCCTGGCGTAAGCATTCGAATTATCTTCAAGACGCCGCGCTGTTTGAAGACGGCGACCTGAATATTGGAAACCCGCAGCTCATGATTCGGACGCACGTTGCCATGACGTCCTGGAATTTCTTCTCTTTGCTGGGCTCGCGTCCGGTTATCGGGAGAACGTTTGCGCCCGGCGATCATGCAGTCGCGGTGATTAGCTACGCTCTGTGGCAGAACTTATATGCCGGAAACGTCCAAGTCCTTGGGAAGACGCTCCACATGTACGGATTGCAACCGCATCCAGACGAACTACTAAGAATAGTTGGCGTGATGCCGGCTGATTTTGCTTATCCGGAAGACGCAGTTCTGTGGAAGACCGCCGAGTATACGAGTGGCAATAACGGATGGGCCACAATTGGACGTCTGAAGCCTGAGCTCACTTGGGCACAAGCGCGGCTGGCTTTTCTGGTGGATGTACGTCGGCTCGAACCTCATCGTCGGTTCCGGGCGGACTGGATTCCGACGATGATGCCTTTACAGGATGAACTCGCCGGGCACGTCAAGTATGCCTCGCTTCTGCTGATGGCCGCGGTCGTGTTGATTCTGCTCATTGCCTGCGCCAATCTGGCCAATCTCATGCTGGCGCGAACAGCTGACCGGCAGCACGAACTTTCAATCCGTTCGGCAGTGGGAGCAAGCCGGGCACGTCTCGTCCAGCAAGTACTCACCGAGTGTCTGCTGCTGGCAGTTATTTCCGCTGGGCTTGGATTAGTGGTTGCGGTCTGGACAACTTCATTAGCGAGCAAGGTTCATGCGGCCGCGCTGCCTTCGCAGGCCTACACGATTGTAGATGCTAGAGTGCTGGCATTCATGGTGATGCTGGCGGTTATCAGTTCCGTGCTATTCGGACTGTTGCCAGCGCTGGGGGTGGGGCGTACGCACCTGTTTGCGGCCCGAGGGTCTACCGAGTTGCGTAGCTCCCGGATCGTACGCGATGTGCTCGTTGCGGCGCAGGTAACGCTCACCGTTGTATTGCTCACCGCTTCAGTTTCCGTCGTGCGAGCCTTGTCCCACGAGCTTCACATAGATCGCGGATTCAGAGCTGATGGAGTCGTTACGGCGAGCGCCGCCCTGGATGGGACCGTCCGCAGCGAGTCCGGGCAGCGACTGCAATATTTCGAGGAGGTATTGAATCGCTTGCAGCACTTGGCCGGTGTTGAGAGTGCAAGCGCCACCGAATTCCTGCCGCTCTTATCCGGAAAGTTTTTAGGCGGTCCATACGCTTTCGATGGCCATCCATCCAAGTCGGGCACCGCGACGGATGTGCTGCCGATCATGGCCGGCTACTTTGCAACGACGGGCGGGCGTGTTCTTTACGGCCGTGAGTTTAGTGATGCCGAAGTGCGAAGTAACGCGAACGTCGCAATCGTCAATGAGACCTTAGCGCGGCTCTGGCTGCGGCCCGAAGATGCTGTCGGACACCTGCTGACTGGACCGGATGATACAGCGCGAAGAATCGTGGGAGTGGTTCGGAACATCGATTTTATGGGTCAGTACATCTCGAATGTCTTCGATGTCGACCCTGCGGAGACTTTTATTCCAGCGCACAACCCCGGAGGATTTGACTCAACCTTTGTTGTGAAGGTCAACGGACGACCGGAAGATCACCTGGCCGCGATTCGTGCCACCATACAGTCAGTAGAAGGCGGCGTGCCGGTGTTCGGCGTAGAAACGATGCAACAACGGATGGATCAGGCTTTTGCCCGTCCGAAGTTCTACCGAACGGCTCTGGTCTTCTTCGCAACATTTGCTCTACTGCTGGCCCTTATCGGTATTTATGCGGTCGTTGCGTATGCTGTCACACAGCGGACGCACGAGATGGGCGTTCGTTTGGCGCTGGGAACAACACCTACGAGCCTGCGGACGAGGCTTGTGCGTCACGGTTTGGCGACCGTTCTCCTCGGCACTGTCTGCGGAGTTGGGTGTGCTGCCAGTGCCGGGCAGTTGCTCAGCAGTTTGATGGAGGGGGCAAAAGCGTTGGACGTTACCACCTATGTTCTGACGGCGATCTCTATATGCCTGATCGGGGCGGCTAGCATCTGGGTTGCTACTCGACGGATTGCCCGAGTGGACGTGGCCGAGATTCTTCGGGCAGAGTAGGTTCCGCGAAAGGATTCAATACGGCCAGGGACTCCAGGTTCCGTCGACCGTTCGCTTCTCTTTCTCGTGTTCCTTGTCTTTTTCGCGCTGCGCCTGCGACTTGCCGCCCTTGAAATAGAGATGCACGGTCACGTTATGCGAAGACGCGTCGGCCGTGTAGTCTGACTGTGTGTCGCCCAGGTTGTCGAAAATGCCCTGCTCCCGGACGCGCTTCAGAAAGAACTCCGGATAATCCGGATTGAAAGGGTGACCCGGTTTTTCGCCCCACAATTTCGCAATCGCCGGCTGCGTGGTGATATCCAGTCCCTGGATATCGAGCTTCTGGAAGTTATAGACCTCTCCGGGAACGACATTGTACGTGACGTTTACGGCCCGCTTCGCGTCGTCCGCTTCCATTTGCGTTGTGACGCTTGCGTCGAGAAGGCCGTGGCGTCTCATACGATGCTGCAAGTCGAGACGGAATTTGTCGATCTGGTCGCTATTGAACGGTTGGCCAGGCTTGAAGGGGATATTTGCCCGAATCTCTTCCTGATCCATGCCGTTGCCGTGAAAGCGGATCGATCCAAACGTGAAAAGCGGACCTTCTTTAATGTCAACCTTCACCACGACGCCCAGGTTGTTCTGCGACGGCTCTGTTTCTACCTTCGGGAATGTAACGGCGGCATATCCTTTAGCGGCGTATAAAGGTTTGATAGTACCATCGAGAATCAATTTCAGTCTTGTGTCCGACAGCGGTACGCCGATAGCCACCTGATTCACTGCGCGGAGGATGGTGCCGGTATCAATGACCTGATTTCCAGTGACCGTCACTTGTGAAATGGTCGGGGCTGGAGTATCGGGCGTGAACAGTACGGTCAATTGTTGAGGATCGTCGTTGGAGATTGCTGCTTTCACCTTCGCATCCGGGTGTGTCTGAGCGACAAACTGCCGAACAGCCTCCTTGTAACGACTCAGAACGCCTTCGGTTCCCGGAATGCGATCGGAGTACATGTACACGTGACTCTGAAGATACTGCCGGATAGCATCCGGCTCAACGCCGAGCCGCTCGAAGCGCATGGGGAAAAGCTGTTGAATCTCTGCAACCTCGAACGTCAAGTCATACCCTGGCGGAAGCGTGCCGGTGAACCGGTATTCGTCTGCAACGCTCGAGAACAGCTCGGTATCCTGCAACTTCTTACGCGCCTGCTCGATAATCTGCGCATCTACGCGCTCGCCGATATGCAGGCCCGATTCCTTGACAATTGCAGCCGGCGAATAGAGTTGATTGCCTTTGATGCTGATGGTATGTAATGCACCGGGAGGCGCTTCGCGCTTCGCGGTTTTCGGGGCTTGCCTTTCGCTAGGAGACTGAGCTACGCCCGCCAACGGTAAACACGATAGAAGTGCGGCGCAAATCGTCCAACGCATAGCGCTAATTCAATGATACGTAGCCACGGGGCAGACCGTTGCAGGGCCGCTGAAATGGCTGAAAAATAAGGCCGGCTGCTAAAATTAGAGCGAAAATGGCATACGACGTCGTGGTAATTGGCAGCGGACCGGGAGGTTATTCGGCTGCCGTCCGGGCCGGTCAGTACGGCCTGAAAACGGCATTAATCGAACGCCAACCGCGGCTGGGCGGCACCTGTCTGCTGGTCGGCTGCATTCCCACCAAAGCTCTCCTTCATACAGCCGATGTATGGGATTACTTCAAGGACTCTGACGCGCAAGGAATTCAGTGCAAAGATCCGCAGTTGAACTATCCGCGGGTTCTCGACCGCAAGAACAAGATCGTCACAAAGCATTCAAAAGGCATTGAGTTTCTGATGCGCAAGAACAAAGTGGACGTGATCAAAGGTCACGCTCGCTTGCTCGGTAGAGGGCAAATCGGGGTAACGGGAGACAAGGGCCAACAAACCGTCGAGGCCAAGAACATTATCCTGGCTACAGGCTCGGAAGCTCGCATGCTTCCGGGTTTACAACCCGATCCTGACCTGATCCTGACAAACATCGAGATTCTCGATATTCCATCGGTCCCGAAGACAATCGGAATTATTGGGGCTGGCGCCGTCGGGGTGGAGTTCGCATCCATCTTTAATCGGTTCGGTTCGAAGGTGACGATTCTGGAGATGCTACCCCGCTTGGTTCCCGTCGAGGATGAAGAGGTCTCCAGGGAACTCGAGAAGCACTTCAAAAAGGCCGGCATCCGCACCGAGACCGGAGCCAAAGCCGAAAACATCCGCAAAAACGGGAACAGTGTCAGCCTGAGCGTAACGCTTGCCAATGGCAACCGGGAGGAGATGGACTTCGACAAGCTGCTGGTAGCCGTAGGGCGCAAGCCAAACACAGAGCAGATTGGTCTGGAAAACACGAAAGTCCAACTGGATCGCGGTTTTGTGACGGTGGATGCCAACCAGGTCACGTGCGAGCCCGGCGTGTACGCTATCGGCGATATCGTTGCCGGCACACCACAACTCGCACACGTAGCCACGGCCGAAGGCATGGTGGCCGTGGCCCACATTGCCGGCAAGTCCGCCCGTCCCATCAACCGCAATCGCATCCCGGGCGCAACCTATACGGACCCGGGCATCGGCAGCGTGGGGCTCACTGAGGCGCAAGCCCGCGCTCAGGGCTTCAAAGTGAAAGTAGGCAAGTTCCCATTCGCAGCCAATAGCAAAGCGACCATACTGGACAAGCACGAAGGCTTTGTGAAGGTGATAGCGGACGAGACGTATGGAGAAATCCTGGGCGTTCACATCATCGGTCCGGAGGCATTTGAAATGGTTTCAGAAGCGGTGACCGCGATGGAAGCCGAAGCAACGGTAGAAAGCATGATGGCCACCATTCACGCCCACCCGACCATATACGAGGCAATCGGCGAAGCGTTCAACAACGTATACGGCCTGGCGATCAATATCTAATGTCAATGGCTTATAGCTGATGGCTGAACGTTAGGTATGCGGCCGCTTGAAATAGTGGATCTCGGACGAATCCGGTACTCGGATGCGCTCGGAGTTCAGCAGAAACTTGTGAAAGCCCGGCAGCAGGGTGAAGGCGTCGACACGCTGCTGTTCGTCGAGCACCCGCATGTGGTTACGATGGGCCGGAATGGAAAGGCCCAGCATCTGCTGGCCACGGAAGAGATCCTCGAGCGCAGCGGCATCGAGTACTACGAGACTGACCGTGGGGGCGATGTGACGTATCATGGTCCGGGTCAAGTCGTGGGCTATCCGATACTCGATTTGCGAGAATGGAGGCGCGACGTACATGCGTACTTCAGCGGCGTGGAACAGGCGCTGATTGACGCGCTGGCGGAATTCGGAATTCCAGCCGCGCGAATCGCGCAGAGAGGGCACGAGGGCGTTTGGGCGGGCGGCGCGAAAATTGCTGCCATTGGCATTCACATCAGCCGCTGGATCACTTCGCACGGATTCGCGCTGAATGTAGACACCGATCTGAGCTATTTCAAGTACATTGTTCCGTGTGGTCTTACAAAACCCGTTTGCTCATTCCGCAGCCTGGGGTCCCAGGCGAGCCGCGAAGAGGTGATGCGCGCCATTGCCGCCTCATTCGCGAACGTGTTCGGCTATGAACTGGTGATGGCACATGAAGAATTGCAGGAGATTCGATGATTGACGTTGTCATGCCCCAGATGGGGGAAAGCATCGTGGAAGGAACACTGACGCGATGGTTGAAGCACCCCGGCGATAAGGTAGAACGCGACGAGCCGCTGTTTGAAATCTCGACCGACAAGGTCGACACCGAAATTCCATCACCGGCGGCAGGCGTATTGAGCGAAGTCCTCGTGCAGGAGGGCGCAACGGTCTCGATTAACTCGGTAGTGGCGCGTATCGGCGACGGCGCGGGATCTGCGCCAGTTGCGGCGCCGGCCGCGGCTCCTTCACAACAGGAAGCAAAGCCCTCGGTCTCCACTCCGGCCAGCACCGGAGTTGGGCCATCGGCTACGGCGGCGGAAGCTCGAACTCAAGGTGCCTCTCAGCGTCCGCCGCAGCCTGCGCCCACATCCGCGGGCCCGTATCCATTCGAGCCGAAGCCTGCATCACAGCCCGCTACGCCCCAGGCGGCCGGCTTAGAGGAGCAAGGTCCACTTTCCCCGCTCGTACGGAAGATGGCGCGCGATTACAACATTGACCTCTCGCAGGTGCGGGGAACCGGCGCTGGCGGCCGAATCACCAAACAGGATCTGGAAGCATACATGTCGTCCCAGGCCGCCCGGACCTACGCGGCGCCGCCGCCTTCCTCGCCCACGCAACAACCGCCTGCGCAACAACCACCACCGGCGCCCTTGCCGCTAGCCGAAACGGCCAAAATTCGCACGGAGCCGATGAGCACCATGCGGCAGAAGATCGCCGAGCACATGATCATGAGCAAGCGCACTTCGGCCCATGTCACCACGGTTCACCGCATCGACATGACGAAAATCGCCAAGCTGCGCGAGAAGTCTAAGGCCGAATTCAGCGCTCGCAACGGCTTTTCGCTTACGTTTCTGCCTTTTGTGACAGCGGCGGCAGCGGAAGCT
Source organism: Bryobacteraceae bacterium (assembly GCA_036557345.1). Taxonomy (GTDB): domain Bacteria; phylum Acidobacteriota; class Terriglobia; order Bryobacterales; family Bryobacteraceae; genus Bog-105. The sequence goes on along the minus strand of DATBHS010000088.1, from coordinate 1,265 downwards.
CTGCGCGCATTCCCTATCTTCAATGCCTCCATAGACGGCAAGAACATCGTCTACTATCGCGACATTAACATCGGAATCGCCGTGGCTCTCGACGCGGGGCTTATCGTCCCGGTGATTCGCAACGCCGACGAAAAGAATGTAGCCGGCTTGCAGCGAGCGATTGTTGACCTGGCCACCCGCGCCCGCTCGCGCCAGCTTAAGCCGGATGAAGTACAGGGCGGCACATTCTCGATAACGAACTTCGGAAGTTTTGGTAGTATTTTCGCGACGCCGGTCATCAACCAGCCACAGGTAGCGATCCTGGGCGTCGGAGCCGTTGAGAAGCTTCCGGCCGTGGTGGACGGCGACGCTATCGCGATCCGCTCTCAAGCGCACCTCGCCCTGACGTTCGACCACCGGCTGGTCGATGGCGCTCTCGCTGACCAATTTTGCCAGAAAGTGAAATCGATATTGGAAAACTGGTCCGCCAACATTCTTTAAAGTCGGCAATTTTGTAAAAAAGAAAACCACGACTCACGGCAAAGGGTTCGTTTCGCTTTTCTGCCGCTCGCTAGACACCACCCCAGTCCAGTGCACTAGGGCCACATAGACGCTGGAATTCATTTACTTACAGTCCCTTGGCTATACACTACCCATTCAGGTGTGTACCTTTGCTTTTCTTCTTGACGAAAATTTAATGTGGGTTTAACATTCTTTTGGGCTGTTTAGACTCCAACTGATCATAGATCGAGGAAAGAGGTCCGTGAATGACCTTCCAGGTCGGCGAGAAAGTGGTTTACCCGAATCATGGTGTAGGCACGATAGAAAATATCAGTTCCCGTTCTTTTGGTACCCAGCAGGAGCGATTCTATTTGCTTCGCCTTGCGCCCACCAGTATGACCGTGATGGTGCCTTTCTCACACGTGAGCGATGTGGGACTTCGCAAGGTCACAAAATGCAGCGAGATTAGCCGGGTTTTGAACTATTTGGCAGCCGGGCGGCCCTGTTGCCCCCAGGACTGGAAAGACCGGTTCAAAGAGAATTCGGACAAGATGAAGGGCGGCAGCCTACTCGAGATTGCCGAGGTATTTAAGGCGCTGCTCATTATTCAATCAGCAAAGCCACTCTCTTTTCGCGAAAAGAAGATGCTGGAGCGCGCCCGCAGCATGCTGATCCTGGAAACATCGGTAGCGCGATCGGTCAGCGAAGCTGACGCTATCGTGCTAATTGGCAAGGCCCTGGGGAAATGCGGGCTGGCGATGCCGGCGGCACTGTAGCGGCTTAGA
>DATBHS010000087.1:0-10434 GCA_036557345.1 Bryobacteraceae bacterium | reverse complement strand
GCAGATGTCAGTGATCCGGACTCGGTCCGTTCTTTATTCGAAGTGATACGCGAGCGGTTCGGCCGTTTGAATCTGCTCTTTAACAACGCAGGTATCGGCGCCCCAGGAGTTGCGTTCGACGAGCTTACGGACGATGACTGGCTCAGAGTCGTCAATGTCAACCTGAACGGTGCGTTCTTCTGCGCCCGCGAGGCTGTGCGAATGATGAAACTGCAAAATCCGCAGGGCGGCAGAATCATCAATAACGGATCAATCTCGGCGTATGTGCCACGGCCTGATTCAGCGCCCTACACGGCGACCAAACACGCCATAACCGGTCTCACAAAGAGCCTTTCACTCGATGGCCGCTCCTGGAACATCGCCTGCGGCCAGATAGACATCGGAAACGCCGCGACCGAGATGACCGGCCGTATGCAGGAAGGAGTTCCGCAAGCGGACGGCACAAAAAAGCCCGAGCCTCGGATCAACGTCAAGCACGTCGCCGATGCGATTGTTTACATGGCAAGCCTCCCGTTGGACGCGAATGTCCAATTCATTACGGTCATGGCGACGGCGATGCCGTATATCGGGCGCGGCTGATCGTTCCGGAGAATTGGAACGCCGGCAGATTACGCTTTTCAGCACCTGGAACGAATATTAGGCGAAAGTCCTCCATTTCTGGTATTCTGGCCCTTAAGCGTTTCTTGCGAGAGCGTCCTGTTGGCCTCCAAATAATTGATCCGATAGTCCATGTCATGGAGTCCGGCTCGAATCAAGTGCTGGTGTGCAAGCTCCCGCGTCTTCTGGATGCGATTGGAGACGCCTGAAGGCACTCGGAGGATTCCCCCCTTGCTTTTCTAGGGGTCAATGACGGAGGCTAAGCCGGAAGCTCTCGCAGGGAACGCTTTCTCCTCTTTCGCTTCCGGGTTCATGAATATCCTCTTTATCGGCGATATTTTCGCCTCCGGCGGCCGCGGCATTGTCGCGGAAAATCTGAACCGCCTGATCAGTGAGCATAAGATCGATCTCGCTATCGCAAACGCGGAAAACAGCGCCGGCGGATTTGGGATTACACCGCTCATTGCCGAAGAACTTCTGGCGATGGGGCTGGACGTGCTCACGGGAGGTAATCATAGCTTCGATAAGCGCGAAATTCACGATTATTATGAGCGCCAAATGCGCCTGCTCCGTCCGGCAAATTATCCGCCCAATTTGCCGGGGACCGGCGTTTATACCGGAACCGCACGAAACGGCGTTCGCTATGCTGTCGTAAATTTGCAGGGACGCGCGCACATGGCCAATATCGATTGTCCTTTCCGCAAAGCTGATGAAATGCTCGGCTCGATGGACGCGGCCATTAAGATCCGGATTGTCGATTTTCATGCGGAGCTGACCAGCGAAAAAATCGCGATGGGATGGTACCTGGACGGCCGCGCGACGGCGATGATCGGCACGCATACGCACGTTCCCACGGCTGACGCCCGTGTCCTTCCGGGCGGTACAGCCTATCAAACGGATGCGGGCATGACCGGCCCTTACGATTCCGTAATCGGTGTTGATAAGGACATCATCCTTCGGCGCTTTCTGACGGGTCTTGCCGGACGAATGGAGGCCGCGCGTCACGGGGTGGAGCTGCACGCCGTCATCATTCGTGCCGACGAAACCACCGGCAAAGCAACCGCTATTGAACGTCTATCGCTGAAGAGATAAGCATCTCAGCGGGTTGCCAGTTTGACCTCGACATCTCCGGTCGAATTGACGGCCTGACCCTCCCATCGGGCCACCACGGCCGTAGCGACACAATTGCCGAGGACATTGACGGCCGTACGGCCCATATCCATTAGGGCGTCCACTCCCAGGAGCAGCGCGATCCCTTCCTGCGGAAGCTGAAACGCGGATACCGTTGCTGCCAGGATCACCAGCGCGGCGCGTGGAATGCCGGCTACTCCCTTGCTGGTCAGCATGAGTGTAACCAGCATGGTGATTTGGTTTCGAAGCGGCATGTTCATGCCGGCGGCCTGCGCGATGAAAAGCGCAGCCACTGACAAGTAGAGCGCGCTTCCGGTGAGATCGAACGTATAGCCCGTGGGCAGTACAAACCCGGTGATATGTTTGGGGGCTCCGAAACGCTCCATGTTTTCGAGTGCCAGTGGCAATGCAGCTTCGCTGGAAGCCGTAGAGAAGGCAATCAGGAAAGGCTGCCGCACGGCTTGCCAGAAGTGTCGCACCGGGATCCGGAAAGCCAGCAAGGACGGAGCAAGTACAAGAGCCGCGAAAAATGCTAACGCGATATACAACGTGCCGGCCAGCTTGCCAAGTCCGAAAAGTACACCAACGCCTTTGGAACCGATGGTCACGGCAATCGCCGCGCCCACACCGAAAGGTGCGGTATACATGACGTACTTCGTGTAACGGAACATCACTTCGGCAACAGCTCCGGCAAAGCTGACGACCGGTTGCGCCTTGGGGCCAACAGCCGAACAGGCGGCCCCAAACAGGAAAAAGAAGACGACCATCTGCAGCACGTCATTGTTAGCGAGCGAGGCGAAGATATTGCTGGGCACGGCTCGTTCGAAGATCTGAGCTAGTGATAGAGGCTTCGCAACCGTCGGCAGTCCCGTTCCACCTGCAGAAGCTACAGTCAGACCCGCGCCGGGTTGCATCAGATTGACAAGGACTAGCCCGATCGCGAGAGCGAGCGTGGTAGCGAGCTCAAAGTAAATCATGGCCTTCAGCGCAACGCGGCCCATGGTTTTCAGCTCACCGGCGGAGGCGATGCCGTAAACTAGCGTCCCGAACAGCAGAGGGCCAACGATCGATTGAATTAGACGCAAGAAGATATTGCTAATGGGTGCAAGATGCTTGGCGAAATCCGGAGTAAACACGCCGAGCAGTATGCCGATTATGAGCGCAATAAAAATCCACGCGGTAAGGGATATTCGCTTTATGAAGTTCATGGTTCCAGGGGAGTAGACTGTCGAGGCATGAACGCTAAGAGTTGTTCTCAATGGTACGTCCTGATCCTTTTCCTTGCCGCGGTGGCTGTCTGTCCCTTGCGGAGTGCGCAAGACGTGCCGGCCGCGACGCCTCCGATGGGATGGAACAGTTGGGACTCGTACGGGCTGAGCGTAACCGAGCAGGAATTCCGTGCGAATGCCGGGTGGATGGCTCAGCATCTGAAGCGCTTCGGATGGAATTACGCCGTCGTGGACGAAGGCTGGTATTTGCAGAATCCGGAAGGCAAAGCCGGTACATTTCGCTTCACAATGGACTCACAGGGGCGGTACACGCCGGCCGTGAACCGCTTTTCGTCAGCGGCGGATGGAAAGGGGTTCAGCGCGCTCGCAGATTGGGCTCACCGGCAAGGGTTGAAATTTGGGATTCACATCATTCGCGGCATTCCGCGACAGGCCGTGGACAAGAACCTGCGAATCGCCGAATCGCAGTTCCGCGCGGCGGAAGCGGCGAATAAGTCCGACACGTGCGCATGGAACGCGGATAACTATGGCGTGAAATATACGCCGGCGGGTCAAGCCTACTACGATTCCATCGCAACCCTGTATGCGAGCTGGGGCGTGGATTTCGTCAAGATCGATTGCATTTCGTCGCCCTATATTGCCGATGAAATTCACATGTTCAGCGAGGCTTTACAGAAAACGGGCCGGCCCATTGTACTGAGCCTGTCTCCTGGTCCGGCACCGTTAGAAAAAGTGAAGGACCTGCGCGAATATGCCCAGATGTGGCGCATTTCGGGCGATGTGTGGGATCACTGGAAGCAGTGGCCGAACCAGGACTGGTCGCAGGGCTTACTGGGACAGTTTCAACTCACTGCAAAGTGGGCCCCGTTTGTCGCGCCGGGACACTGGCCGGATGCGGACATGCTTCCGTTGGGGTATCTGGGACCGCGGCCCGGGCAGGGAAAGGCACGGCAGACCGCTTTCACTCGGAATGAGCAGCGAACGCTGATGACTCTGTGGTCGATCTTTCGATCGCCCCTGATTATGGGCGCCAATTTGACAAAGATGGATGACTGGACGCTGTCGCTGCTGACAAATCCGGAAGTAATCGCCGTAAACCAGCAATCGAAGCAGGGCCGGGCAGTGATGAACGATTCGAAGAAAGCGATTTGGGTAGCGAAACCGGAAGCAGGCGCAGGAGCGTACGTGGCGATTTTCAATCTGAGCGACACGCAGCAGACGGTTCAGTACCCTTTGCAATCGCTTGGGTTGACCGGCGTGTCGTACCGGGTGCGTGATCTATGGGAACACCGCAATTTGGGAAATGAGGACCGGTTAAGCGTGAATTTGCCGGCGCACGTTTCGGTTCTGTATCGTGTCGGCGGCAATTAGAAGCGTAAACGAAGCGCGGCCGGATCTACAGGGCTTGCCGGTTTAGGTTCACACGCGCTCGGAGGCCGCCTGCCGAAAAAGCGCCCCACCATGACAAACCCGAACAGCGCGGCAGCCGTCTCAATCGAGAGGAACAGTGCAGCAGCAAGCACCCCGGTTGTCATGCGCGAGGACGGCGAACACGGTAGCATATACCAAGTACTTTATAATAAAAAGTAAAAGCCGTCAAGCGAAAGGTTATCCGGTTGAATGTATCAAGCCGGTAGTGCTTCTATAATGCTGAAATCGCCTGGAACCGGAAAGACCTGGTTCAGGCGAAACCCGGCGCGGGCGAGCAGTTCGCGGTGTTCATCAATGCTGCGCTCCTTGCCACCGGTCAGTACAAGCATGGCAACGTCCACGAACCTTGCGATCGAGGGTAAATTGTCGCCTGGCAGAATCCACTCGGCAAGCAAGAGCGCACCGTTCTCGGGGATGACGCGCCGGCAATTCGCGAGAATGCGAAGCGCCCGCTCTTCGTCCCAATCGTGGATCACACTTTTCATCAGGTATGCCCTACAGCCGGCCGGAATCTCACGAAAGAAGTCGCAGGGCTGCATGGCCGCGCGGGCTTTCAGCTCGCCCTCCAGAAAGCCGCGTTCCCGCGCGCGCTCCAGCACGTGCGGCAAATCAGCCAGGACACCGCGAAGCGTGGGATGCGCCTTCAAGATTCCGGCGAGCAGCATTCCATTGCCGCCACCGACATCCATCAGGCTTCCCCACGTGCCGAAATCGTAGGCGCGGGCGATAGACGGAGCCAACAACTCGGACATGTTTGTCATCGCATCGTCGAAGATGCGCGCCATCCCAGGATCGTCTTTCAGGTGTTCGAAGGCGTTTCTGCCATAAAGCTTCTCTCTGGCCGGCAGGCCTGTTTCGATGCTGTAGAGGATTTCTCCGAACGGAGCGAGGAAGAAGTCGCTTCCCCGAAAAACGACAAGTGCGCGGACCGACCCAGGAACACCGGTTCGCAGAAATTGAGAAACATCGTTGTTCGCGAAGGTCTTCGGAGCAATTTCTGTAAAGACGCCCTGACCGGCGAGAAGCCGCAGGATGCGGAGCAGCGCCGGTTCATTTACGCTGAGCTGACCAGCGAGATCAGATATTTCGCGCGGACCACCCTTTAACAAGTCGGCCAGGTCCAGCTTGGCTGCCGCGTACAAAGCTTGCTGCACCACGAGGGCGGTTGTCATTTGCAACAACTGCGCGGGTCCAGTGGTGGAAGCAGGTTGAATTGACATGGTTTCTATTCCGGTTGGGCTTGCGGGTATTGAGACTCGGATGAGAGCATCTCGAAATCTGGACGAGCTTCAACAGGCGTTCCGATCCTGTATCGATATGGCCCGAGAAGCATGATGAGCGCGGCGCTCAGGCTCACGCCGATGCAGGCGAGAGTTAGCCCGAATCCGTAAGAACGCTTCGCATCGAAAACGGCGCCCATCAGGTATGCGCCTAATCCGCCCGCCAGGACGAAGGCAGCAAAGGTGAAACCGAAGATTGCGCCGAATGAGCGGAGCCCAAAGTAGCGGCTGATCAGGTATGCCTTGACATCTCCCTCCGTGCCCCAGCCAAGGCCGATCAGCAGGGCGGCTATGAAAGCGAGCGGTTGCGAAGTGGTAGTGCCAAGAAGCGCAACGCCCGCGGCTGCGCACCCAAAAATGACGGCTGCGACACGCGGAGCGAAGAAGCGATCCAACAGATAGCCCGAGGCGGCTCGGCCGATAAGGACTCCGCCCCCGAAAAGGGAACTTGCCAGGGCGGCCGCCTGCACAGAACTCCCCCGATCGGTAAGAATCGCTGCGATGTGGGTAAAGCAGGCATGCACGCTGGCCGACACAAGCACGAAGGCGCACAGTAAGAGCCAGAATGTCCGAGCATGCAGCGCCTCGCGCAGGCTGCAGCCGGGGTTATCGCGTGTCAGGGCCGGCAGAGTGGCCGCACGCGACGCGCCGTCCGGCACCAGGCCCATCTGCTCCGGGTCGTCCTTCAAAAGCGCACCGGTGACCGGAACCGCGACCAGAAGCATGGCAGTTCCGATCGCAGCATAGGCGAAGCGCCAGCCAAAGCCCTCAATCAAGCGTTCCGCCACCGACGGCATAATGACTGCGCCCAAACCCATGCCCAGCAGCATGAGGCCCAGTGCCAGTCCCCGCCGCCTGTCGAACCAGTGTGAGACCACTGTAGCGAACGATACCGGCGCTACTCCTGAACCGAAGAGCCCGGCGGCCAAAAAGAAAGCGTAGAGTTGCCAAATACTCGCTGAGCAAAGATAGCTTGAAAGCAGGATCAAGCCCGTCATGATCATGGCGGGGAGAATCACCCTTCGCGGCCCGAAACGGTCGACAAGCCGTCCTGCGAAAGCAATACCGAAACCAGCAATCGTGTTATGAAGTGTGAGCGCGAGTGAAGTTGCCCCGCGAGTCGCATGGAATTCCGTGGCCAGCGGTTTCAGAAACACTCCAAAGGAAAAGACAAGAACAGGAACGGGTCCTATTAGCAAGGCGAAGCCGGATGCAAGGACGACCCACCATCCATAAAAGACGCGGGCGCGACGCATATCTCTCCTCCGTGGGTGGGCTCAGATGGTGCCAGCCGCCGTGGATCGGGCATGCCCGATCCCTACAAAACGCCCGATCCCAGGTAGTGGCGAGGCATGCCTCGCCCTCCCGCAACGGTAACCTCCTGGCCGGGACATTTGACAAGTCTACGCCTTAAATTAGGTCTACAGTTACCCCCTATTGTTTGCCCATATGAGATCGAGTACCATAGATATGGGAAACCAATAGGACGATGGGCGAAAAAATGGATGTCTGGCAAGGGACCCTTGCCTTGATGATCCTGAAAACGATCGAAACCATGGGGCCGCTGCACGGATACGGGATCGCCCGGCGCATCGAGCAAATTAGCGGCAACCAGCTTTGTGTGAATTACGGCACTTTGTATCCGGCGCTTTTGAAATTGGAGCAGGAAGGCTCCATTGCTTCCGAATGGGGCGTGTCGGACAACAATCGTAAAGCTAAGTTTTACCGGCTCACGCGCGCCGGACGCAAGCAAATCGAGAAGGAAGCACGGGAGTGGGCGCAGGCGACCGCAATTCTGTCACGATTTTTCGGGTCCTCAGAAGGTTCCGCATGAAAGAGCTGCGGGCCTGGATACTGAGACTCGGCGGCTTGCTCCTTTATAAGCGGCGCGAGCGAGAACTTGCCGCCGAGATCGCCAGTCATCTGCAAATGCACATTGACGATAATCTCCGAGCCGGCATGACTCCGGAACACGCACGGCGCGAGGCGATTCTGAAGCTGGGTGGGATTGAGCCCGCAAAGGAAGCTTACCGGGACAGAAGCACCATTCCGGTTTTGGAGAACCTGGCGCACGATGTTCGCTATGCCGTCCGGCAGTTGAGGAAGAATCCTGGATTTGCATGTGTCGCTATTCTCGTGCTGGCCTTGGGACTCTGCGCGAGCGTTGCGGTCTTTGCCTTCTTGGACGCAGCGCTCATCAAACCCTTGCCATATCCGAATCCCAACCAGTTGGTCGGTGTTACGGAACGCACGGCGCTTTTTCCACGCGCGAACCTTTCGTATCCTGATTATCTCGATTGGAAAAAATTCAACAAAGTCTTTAGCTCGCTGGAGGTCTACGCCCGAAGCGGCTTCCTGCTAAACACGCCAGCGGGTGCGGTACCCGTGCAGGCGGCGCGCGTCAGCGATGGGTTCTTCCGCACGCTGGGTGTGCGCCCCGTGCTCGGCCGCAATTTCTACAAGGGTGAAGACTTGACAGGGGCCGCGCGTACCGTACTCTTGACCTACGCGGCTTGGCAGAAACACTACGGCGGAGAGAAGACGGTGATCGGCCGGTCGGTCAGGCTGAGCGGAGTACCATTCGCCGTCATCGGCGTGCTGCCCCGTGAATTCGAGTTCGCGCCCGGAGACCGAGCCGAGTTCTGGACGACGCTGGACACGACCAGTTCTTGCGCTACCAGGCGCAGCTGCCACAATCTCGATGGGATAGCGCGACTCAAGGATGGCGTTTCCATTCAGGCCGCGTTAGCCGCCATGGCATCGATCGCAAAGCAACTCGAAAGGCAGTATCCCGATTCCAACCGCGGTCAGGGCGCAAGCGTCGTCCCGCTGAGCGACGTAATTGCCGGCGATCTCCGTCCCATTCTCCTTGTGCTTTTCGGTGCAGCGGGATTGCTGCTGTTGATCGCCTGTGTGAACGTGGCGAGCCTTCTCGTGGTTCGCTCCGAGGGCCGAAAGCGCGAAGTGGCAGTCCGAAGCTCGCTCGGCGCATCTCGTGCTCGCTTGATGAGCCAATTCTTTATAGAGGGAGCCGTGCTGGTAATGGCCGGCGCCGCGCTTGGCCTGGCTTCCGCTCACTGGGCCATACAACTTCTCACCAAGCTCATTCCGGAAGACTTGATGGTGCGCACGCCATTTCTGCTGGGTGTCGGCTTGAATGTCCGCGTGCTGTCGTTTGCTGGCGCGATCGCATTGTTTGCTGTCGTGCTTTTCTCCCTTGCCCCCGCCGCGCGGTTTTCATGGGCGGCGATGCGTGAAGGCCTGGCGGAAGCCAGCCGGGGTTCTTCCGGAAATACATGGCGCAGGCTCGGTTCCAAACTGGTCGTGGTAGAGCTGGCAACGGCCATGGTGCTGCTCGCCGGCGCCGGGCTACTGGCCCGAAGCCTTTATCACCTGCTGCGCGTCCCGCTTGGATTTCAGCCGGATCATCTGGCTACGCTCGTCGTGGCGGCACCGGAACACAATTATGCAAGAGACGAGGACGTCGTCGCCCTCGGGCGCCAGATCGTCAGCCGCGTCGCGAGCTCGCCTGGGGTGAAATCGGCCGCCATCACAAGCGTCATGCCGGTCAGTTTCAACGGCAACACAGATTGGATCCGGTTTGTCAGCCGGCCCTATTCCGGAGAGCACAATGAAGTAAATCAGCGCGACGTGAGCTCGGACTATTTCCGAACCATTGGAGCGAAACTATTGCGCGGTCGCTATTTTACCGATGCGGAAGATGCGTCCAAGCCTCGCGTGGCTATCATCAACCAGGCGCTCGCCAGAAAATACTTTCCGGGCGAAGACCCCATCGGAAAACAATTCGGCGACATCGCGCTTTCCCGGAAATCCATCAGGGAGATCATCGGAGTTGTGGATGACATCAAGGAAGGTTCGCTCGATTCCGACATCTGGCCGGCCGAGTATCTTCCTTTTGACCAGAACCCGGATACGTATTTCTGTGTCGTTGCCCGCACATCCCAGGCTCCGGAGGCAGTGCTGCCCGTACTCAGCGTGGCGGTCCATCACATTGATCCCAATGTCGGCACGATCGAAGAAGCGACCATGGACGAAAAAATCACCGGATCACCGTCCGCCTGGGTGCACCGTTCCTCAACCTGGCTTGTGACGGGCTTCGCTGCTTTGGCACTCGTTTTGAGCGTGATCGGTTTGTACGGCGTGGTCGCTTACTCGGTCAGCCGGAGAACCCGTGAAATCGGAGTGCGGATGGCGCTCGGGGCGCAGCAGAGCGCCGTATATCGGCTCATCCTGAAAGAAGCCGGTTGGTTAGCGCTCGCAGGCATTGTGATCGGCATTGCTTGTTCGGTGTCTGCGGCAACCCTGATGCGTAAACTGCTGTTTGGCGTGCAATCGTGGGACGCAGCCACCTTGTGTGGCGTGGCAGCCCTTCTCGCTGTATCGGCGCTGCTGGCCAGCTACATTCCGGCGCGGCGCGCGGCATCGGTCAATCCGCTAGAAGCTCTGCGCGCGGAATAACGAGCTTGCCCCCACTTCGTTTCGCAAAACCTCTCAGTGGGGCCGGCGCTTTCGCCTGCCTGCCGGCATTCACAAATTCCTAAAATCCCCCTTCTCCCCGCAAATCAGCACCTTACCTCTCTTTCATCGCCCGCGCCGCTTCTCCACGCGCCACACTCGCATACGAAAACGCTCATGGCCGGCAACGAAAATAAAAATCCTAACGGTTGCACGGGGCCCCGTAGCCCACACGGCAAGGAACGTTCCAGCCAAAATGCGTTGAAGCACGGCCTCTGCTCGCAAAAGCT
>DATBHS010000086.1:0-4059 GCA_036557345.1 Bryobacteraceae bacterium | reverse complement strand
CAGGGACGCATCTGCGCGATAGCGGGAGAAGCGCAAAAGGCGAGTTCACGTCCGACAGTTGCTGCGCTCGAGTGGCTCGAGCCTCTTATGGCAGGCGGAAACTGGGTGCCAGAACTGATCGAAATAGCCGGCGGGACGAATCTGTTTGGCTTGGCGGGTCAGCACTCACCGTGGATGGAGTGGAATAACGTGCTGAGGATCGATCCGGACGTGATTGTCGCGCTGCCTTGCGGGTTTGACCTGGAGCGAACGCGCCGCGAAATGCATTGGGTGACAGAACGGAGCGCCTGGCATGAACTGAAGGCGGTGCAAACAGGCCGCGTATTCGTTTGCGACGGCAACCAGTTTATGAACCGTCCCGGCCCGCGGTTGGTGGAATCGCTACAGGCCTTTGCGGAGATGCTACATCCGGAGATGTTCGAGCCGAAGTTGGAAGGAGTGGCCTGGGAGCGGCTTTAGCTAACGCGCTATTTGCCTGAAAACCACTTTCGAATGGTAGCGGCTCTGTCACGCCGCGGCGGCGCGAAGGCTTTTCTCGATGGCCTCGGCAATTACCTTCCCGTGAAACCGGCCGTTCTCGATGAAGATTTCGTTGGTGTGTGTGCCGGCCACGATCACGCCGGCAAGGTAAACGCCGCGCCGCTCGCTTTCGAGCGTCTCGGGATTTGTGATCGGCTTCGAAGTAGCGGCATCCAGGTGAATCCCATGCTCGGCCATGAATTCGAAATCGGGACGATAGCCGGTCATGGCGAAGACAAAATCATTCTTGATCGTCAACTCGCCTTCGGGCGTTTGAAGCACTACATCGTGCGGTAGGATTTCTTTCACCGTGCTGTGAAAATAGGCTTTCACTTCGCCGTTTTTGATACGGTTTTCGATGTTCGGCTTAATCCAGTATTTGACGTTCTTGGAGATGCCCGAGCCGCGATGCACTAGGGTTACGCGCGCACCCGTCCAGAAGAGTTCCAAGGCCCCGATACAAGCGGAATTCTTTGCGCCCACGATAAGAACATCCTGGTCGTAGTAGGGATGCGCTTCGCGGTAATAGTGAATGACTTTCTCCAGATCCTCTCCAGGCACGTTTAATCGGTTCGGGATGTCGTAGTAACCGGTAGCGAGGATGATCTTCTTCGCGCCATAACAAAACTGCTCGCCTGTGCTCGTTTCCGTCCGTACTACGAAGCTGCCATCCGAACCGCTGAAATCGAGGACGCGCTCGTATTGATGAATGTTTAGCTTATAGTGATCGGCAACGCGCCGATAGTATTTCAAGGCTTCCGTACGGCCCGGCTTTTCGTTGAGGGAAGTCATGGGAATATCGCCGATTTCGAGCAGTTCCGGAGTCGTAAAAAACACCAGGTTCGTGGGGTAGTTGTAGATGGAGTTCACCACGCAGCCCTTGTCGAGCAGAACGGGCGAGAAGCCACGCTTCTGGACCTCGATGCCGCAGGCGAGACCGGTAGGACCTGCACCTACAATGGCGACGTCAAATTGCTCCATTACGATCGCCGCCCCCAGGTGCGCCTCACAGCAGCGCCCCGACTTTCTCGTACACGCCGGCGAGCGCTTCGGGCAGAGCGGCTGGATCTTTTCCCGCGCCCTCGGCCATGTCCGGCCTCCCGCCGCCTTTCCCACCGACCACTTTCGCGACTTCGGCCACCAGCTTTCCGGCCTGCACTTTTCCGGTGAGGTCCTTACTCACGGCGGAAACGATCGAGATGTGAGAATTGCTTACGGAAGCGAGGACAATCACCGCGCGACCCCATTTGTTTCGGAGCGAGTCGGCAATCGAGCGAAGCTGTTTAGAGTCGAGCCCTTCCACCCTTTCGGCGAGCACAGTGGCGCCGTTCACCTGACGTCCCGTCAGCTTATCCACCTGCTGATGAGCCATGCGGGTCTTGAGCTGATCGAATTGACGCTCCAGGGCTTTGTGATTTTCCAGAACCTTCTCCAATTGGTCGAGCACCAGGTTTTCGGAGGCATGCAGCAAGTCGCCCGCTTTGCGTAACTGCGCCGTGGCTTGCTGAAAACGCTCCAGCGCCCCTTCGCCGGTGATCGCTTCAATGCGCCGCACGCCCGCGGAAATACTGCCCTCGTAGATGATTTTGAAAAGGCCGATATCGCCGGTGCGGCGTACGTGCGTTCCGCCGCACAACTCGCGGCTGAAACCCGGTATGCTGACCACGCGTACGCTCTCGCCGTATTTTTCTCCGAACAGCGCCATCGCACCGGTGGAGAGCGCCTGGTCCAGTTCCATAATGTCGGTTGCGACTTCGGTGTTTGCCAGGATCTGCTGGTTGACGATGCGCTCCGCTTCGCTCAATTCGTCTTCGGTCATGGCGGAATAGTGAGAGAAGTCGAAGCGCAGCCTGCCCGGTTCGACGACGCTGCCGGCCTGTTTCACATGATTACCGAGCACCTGGCGCAGCGCCGCATGCAAAAGATGCGTTGCGGTGTGATTCCGCATGGTGGCTCCGCGCGACGGAGGATCCACTGCGCCGATTAATTTGTCTCCGGTTCTGATCGGCTGCAGCACATGAATTCGCTGGACCATCGATGTGGGCGTTGGCTTATACGCCCCTTCGACCACGGCTACCCGCTCGCGCGTTTCAGGATTGAGCAGCAGTCCGGTGTCGCCAACCTGGCCGCCCGATTCGGCGTAAAAAGGAGTTTTGGTGAAGACCACCTCGGCAGCGCCTCGCTCAACGAGATCTACCGGGCACTTATCCACAATGAGCCGGGCAACAGTTACCGGAGCTTCCAGCGATTCACGCCCGATAAATTCGACAGCGGGCAGATCCTTGTAGACATCCGCGATATGCGCCTTGTCAGCGCCCTTCCAACTCGCCCGAGCACGTACTCGCTGCTTCTCCATCTCGGCCGTGAAGTTTTCGCGGTCAATAGTAAGACCGAACTCGCGCGCCATTTCTTCCTGCTCATCCAGCGCGAGGCCATAAGTGTCATAGAGCTTGAAAGCGGCGGCACCGGGCAGGACGCCATCTACGGCCGATTTGGCTTCATCCTGGAAAAACCGCTCGGCGATCTGGAAGGTTGATGCGTATCGGCACTCCTCATCGCGTACAATGCGCGAAACACGATCGACACTCTCCTGCAGTTCGGGATAAGCGGGCTTCATCAGATCGGCGACGAAGCCAGTCAGCTTGTGCAGGTACGGCTCGTTTGCGCCGGCTAGCCGACCATTGCGCATGGCGCGCCGCATGATCTTACGCAGCACGTAGCCGCGGCCGTCATTTGATGGCACTACTCCGTCGTGGATCAAGAACGCCGTGGCGCGCGCGTGATCCGCATTGATGCGGAGCGCGATTTGCGTGCGCTCGCCGTCACGATCGCTTACACGCAACAGGTCAGCCGCACGCTCGATGATCGGCCGCAGCAGATCGGTGTCATAGTTCGAGAGATGCCCCTGAAGAACGGCGGCCACACGCTCGAGCCCCATGCCGGTATCGATTGAAGGGCGTGGGAGCGGAGTCAATTTGCCGTCTTCCGAGCGATCGAACTGCATAAAGACCAGGTTCCAGATTTCGACGAAGCGACCGCCTCCGTCCTGCGGAAACGCTTCGTGCTCGCGGCTTTTCTCCGCGGCTTCGGGGCCCATGTCGTAGTGAATCTCGGAACAGGGGCCGCACGGCCCGGTCTCCCCCATCTGCCAGAAATTGTCTTCTTCATCCAGCCGGAAGATGCGCTCCTTCGACACGCCAGCCACCTTCTGCCAAAGCGCCTCGGCGTCGTCGTCTTCACGAAAAATCGTGACGTATAGCTTCTCCTTCGGAAGGCCAAACCACTGTGGGCTGGTCACGAGCTCCCAGGCGAAGGCGATGGCGTCCTTCTTGAAGTAGTCTCCGAAGGAAAAGTTGCCGAGCATCTCGAAAAACGTTTGATGACGGCGAGTATGGCCGACCTCGTCCAGATCATTGTGCTTTCCGCCTGCCCGGACGCACTTTTGACAGCTGGTGGCGGTCGAGTAGCCCCGCTGTTCGCGTCCAAGGAAAACGTCCTTGAACTGATTCATTCCAGCATTGATAAACAGCAGGGTAGGAT
>DATBHS010000085.1:0-36930 GCA_036557345.1 Bryobacteraceae bacterium | reverse complement strand
GGCCGGTCCGGCTCGAAATGATGTACCACGTTCCGTTGTAGGGGCGCCAGACCGCAAAATCGCTTTTGCCGTCGCCGTCGTAATCGCCCGGAACGGGGATGTCACCGGGGAGCCCCCAGGCTTGGGCGTGCCCCTGGCCGGTCCGGCTCCAGATGACATACCAGGTGCCCTCGTATGGACGCCAGAGTGCAAAATCCGCCTTGCCATCGCCGTCGTAGTCGCCTGGAACGGGTATATCACCGGGCAGTCCCCAGAGTTGCGCGTACCCCTGACCGGTCCGGCTCGAAATGATGTACCACGTTCCATTGGAGGGCCGCCAGACTGCAAAATCGCTCTTGCCATCGCCATCGTAATCGGCTCGGACAGGGATATCTCCCGCGAGCCCATACTGTTGTACGATCACAGCACTTCTATCGCTGGGGATGACAAACCAGGTTCCGATTTGTGCCGGTCTCCAGACTGCAAAATCGCCTTTTGATTTGCGTAGAGAACGCACAACTATTCCTGTTCCCGTGATCATCACGGTAACGGCTGAATTCGAACCGCTACCGGCAAAATTCAGCAAGGCGGTTCGGGTGCCCGGGCCGGATGGTGAGAACGTAACGGAAGCCTTGCAACTGGCCCCCACTGCCAGTGCTCCCGAGCACGTATTGGTCAGTCGAAAGTCTGCTGCATTTTGTCCCGATAATGTTGCGCCGGATATCGACAAGGCGGTTCCGCCACTGCTGGTGAGCGTCACAGTTTGCGGGACGCTGGCGGATCCAACCGCCTGGACGGCAAAATTCAGGCTCGTCGAATCCAAGCTTGCACGCGCGGGAAGGATTCCGGTTCCGGCGAGAGTCACAGTTTGGGGTGCGTTGGCGACCAAGTCGTTGAAGAGCAGCGACGCCGAACGCGCGCCTATAGCGCTCGGCGTAAACGCTACCGTGACTGTGCAGCTTGCGCTCGCCGCGAGGGTTTTGCCGCATGCGCTGGTAACCGTAAAGTCCAGGGAGTTCGGGCCCTCGGCCCGGATGGTAGGGAGGCCAAGGGGAGCGTTTCCTGAATTAGTAACAACAACGGACCGGAGCGTCGCAGTACCCCCCACTACTTGATTGCCAAACGTAAGATTTACAGCGCTCAAGGCCACCTTGGGAACCGGTCCGAACACACCTGTTCCATTCAGTGTCGCGATTGCAGAGGAGCCCGGAAGATTCAAAGCATTCGTCGTCACAGCCAAATTTCCGGAAAGTGAGAAGGTTGTAGTGGGAACAAAAGCGACACTGATCGTGCAGCTCGATCCCGGCGCTACGCTCGAGGAGGCGGAGCAGTCCACAAAGCTGAAAAATTGTTGGCGGAAGTTGGCGCTCACTGAAACGGCGCTGAAATTTAGTGCGCTGTTCCCAATGTTCTCGATGTTTAGCAGTTGCGGCTCACTTGCCAGCCCGATATTGGTGTTTCCGAAGGCTATTGCCCGGCTCTGAAAGGCAACCTTTCGAATCACGTTATTCGATTGATCGGCAATGTACAGGGTTCCGGCTGAGTCCAATGCGATACCAGACGGATTTGCCAGATTCGCCGCTGTCGAGACTCCGCCGTCTCCGTAATATCCCCGCACTCCGTTCCCGGCGATCGTGTTAATGTTTCCGGAGGCGGCTTCGACTTTTCGGATCGCATCGTTGCCGGAATCGGCGATGTAAATATTTCCCGCAGCGTCGACCCGGACGGTGGACGGCGCGTTGAGCGCGGTGGTTGTGGCCAGTCCAGAATCGCCGCTGTAGCCCGGGCTTCCGTTTCCTGCGACTGCCGTGATCAGCCCTGATGTGGCGCTGACAAATCGCACCAAGCTGTGCCCCGTATCGGCGATGTACAAATTTCCGGCTGCGTCCACAGCGATTCCGCTCGGATTACTTAGCTGGGCTTGCGTGGCGGCCGCACCGTCTCCAAAGCCATCTGTTCCGGAGGCCGAGCCTCCCCCCGCGACTGCAGTGATGCTTCCCGACACGGCGTCTACCCGGCGAATGAGCCCATGGAACGCATCGGCAATGTACAGATTCGCCGCAGCGTCGAGCGCTACATCGCTGGGGCCACTCAGCAGCGCGTTCGTGGCCGCGCCGCCGTCACCGAAGCGGTCCACGCCGGAGGGTGCATGCGCGCCCCCGGCTATGGTGGTGATGATGCCCGACACAGCGCTTATTTTGCGGATCACGTTATTCCCCTGATCAGCAATGTAGAGATTACCCGCGCCGTCAATCGCGATCGCCACCGGATTCTGCAACCTGGCTTCCGTTGCCGGTCCTCCATCGCCCGAGTACCCGGCCATCAGAGGCATGCCGGCCACAGTGCCGACCGTGCCAGTCGCTATGGAAACCTCGCGGATAACCTGATTTACGGAATCGGCGATAAACACGTTCCCGACGGGATCGACTGCGATGCCCTGCGGATTGCGGAAGCTGGCGTTGGAGCCGAGTTGCGTATCGCCGAAGAAACTCCAGTTTCCTGTGCCCGCGTAAGTCGTGATGATTCCTGGATAGATGACGGCCTGAGGCGCCTGCCCGATTCCGTGCAAGAGCGTACTCCCCAGTACGGTCCCCGCCTGGTCCCGTACAAGTAACGCATCCTGCCGGATTCCGGGATAACGTGGTTGAAAGGTCAGGGGCAGTGAGCAGGTCACACCGGATGCGATTGTGCAGCTAGGAGTGCCCGTTTTGAAATCGCGCCCGTATACGAACGAGAAATTCGGGAACGAGGTAAGGCCCGGAAACGAATACTGAAGAGAGACAGGCGCTGAGCCTGCTCCGTTTGCCGGCATTGTTCCAAAGTTCTGAGTAGAAGGTATCGTGTTACCTGTTACCGCCCGCGCCGGGTTTACGCAAGTCAGCAACAACGCGCCAGCCACGAGGATGTAGAAGAATGCTTTTCCGCGTGTTGTGTTTGCTCGTGATCGCAACATATCGAAAGCGAGGGCACTCAAGGCCTTCTTGCAGTAAATCGGCGGGCGTTCAAATGAGGTTTAAGGCGGGAACATTCTGACCCCGCCCTGGCTAAAGATTTACGGCGCAACAGACGAATTTAGGAAGATGTCGGAATGAAGACCTCGCGCCGTTCTTTCCTGGGCCGTACTGCCGCCGGCGTTGCGGCGGGGATCACAGACGTTTCAGCGCTGCCCCAGCCTGCCGAAGGAGAGCAGTCCCGTTCTGCGATTCCCCCGGAGCTGATGGAGGGGAGCGGGACGCGTTCCTACCCCAGAATATTCACCGGGCGGCATCTGTCGATGATCGCCTTCCCGCTCGGCGGCGCCGGCGCGGGCAGCATCAGTCTTGGCGGTCGCGGGCAGCTTCGCGATTGGGAGATCTTCAATCGCCCGGATAAGGGAAACAACCTTTCCTATGCGCTGCCGTCCGTTTGGGTGAAGACCGGCAGCCGCAAACCGGTCGCACGGGTGCTCGAATCGCGCTATCAGCCTCCATATCAAGGGCAGGATGGCCTTGGTTCGGACAATGCGCCCGGCCTGTCGCGCCTGGCGTCCGCGCGGTTCACAGGCGCATATCCCTTCGCGCAGATCGAGTTCGAGGATCCTGCGCTGCCAGTCCATGTTTCGCTCGAAGCATTCTCGCCTTTCATCCCGCACGAGCCCGACCAATCGGGTCTGCCGGTCGCGATTCTGCGATATCGCATACGAAATCCGGGCAACAGATCGTCGCAGGTGGCCATATCCTGGTCAATCGAGAACCCGGTACGTTCACAAGAGCGATCTGCTCCAAGGCGGGCAGACCTCGACAAGCGGATGAATGAATCTCGGAGAGGCAGCGGCTTCTCGGGCCTGTTTATGAGCAATCCGGGGCTCGCCGCGTCCGACATTTTTCACGGGACATTTGCGCTGGTGACACGGAACCAAAGCGGTGCAAAGCTAACTTATCTACGCGGCTGGCCTAAAGGCCGCTGGTGGAACTCGCCGCTGTTGTTCTGGGATGACTTCTCTGCCGATGGGGAACTTGGCCCGGAGGCGGAACAACTGAGCGCCGTCGGCGCCCTTTGCTTAAGTCAAAGCGTGCCCTCGGGTGGCTCCGCGATTTATGAATTCCTGCTCGCGTGGCATTTTCCGAATCGCACTCCCGCGCGTTGTGGATGGACCGCCCCGCCTGGCGATGAAAACGCTGTGATCGGGAACTGGTATTCGACACGTTTTCACGACGCGTGGGATGTGGCGGCATATACAGTAGCTCACCTGGATGAACTGGAGCGGAAGACACGCCTGTTCGCTGAATCGCTACACAACAGCACATTGCCGGATGCCGTAAAGGACGCTGCCTCGGCCAATTTGTCAACGCTTGCGACCACCACCTGCTTCCGGACTGCCGATGGCGAATTCCACGGCTTCGAAGGCTCCGACGATTCACTCGGCTGCTGCTTCGGGAATTGCACGCACGTCTGGAACTACGAAACAGTCACGGCCCATTTATTCCCGAGCTTCGCCCGCTCACTGCGCAAGTCCGCATTCGGCTTCTCGATGGATGATGCCGGAGCCATGCATTTCCGCCAGTTGTTGCCCGACGGCAAAGGACGGAGCGGGTTCGCTGCCGCCGATGGACAGATGGGACAGATCGTGCATGCTTACCTGGACTGGAAATTGTCCGGCGACCGGCCGTGGTTGCAAAATCTCTGGCCGCGCATCAAAAAGGCTATCCAGTTCGCGTGGGTTCCGGGAGGATGGGACGCCAACCGGGACGGTGTTATGGAGGGCGTCCAGCACAACACCTTCGATATCGAGTTCTACGGACCGAACCCGCACTGCGGTGTCTATTATCTGGCTGCGCTGCGCGCCTGCGAAGAGATGGCGCGAACGCTGGGCGAAGCCGATTTCGCGGACGAATGCCGCCGAATTTTTCAGACTGGGAGTAGCTGGATCGATTCAAACCTGTTCAACGGCGAATACTACGTCCAGCAG
Source organism: Bryobacteraceae bacterium (assembly GCA_036557345.1). GTDB lineage: Bacteria > Acidobacteriota > Terriglobia > Bryobacterales > Bryobacteraceae > Bog-105. The sequence goes on along the minus strand of DATBHS010000085.1, from coordinate 32,003 downwards.
GTCAGACCCGCTCGGAACGACGAGATCGCGCCCTCGCTGCGCAGCTCCATGGGCGCGGACAACCCGGAACAACCCGAATACCAGCTTGGTAAGGGCTGTCTGGCTGACCAGTTGATCGGGCAATACCTTGCAGAAGTTGCGGGTTTGGGGCTTCTACTCAATGAAGGTCACATTCGTACAACGCTTGCATCGATTTACCGCTACAATCACAAGCCCACGCTGTATAACCATGATTGCGTTCAACGGACTTATGCGCTGAACGATGAACCGGCACTGGTCGTCTGCGACTACGCATCCGGTCCGCGGCCGAAAATTCCGTTCCCCTACTTTGCCGAAGTTTGGACCGGATATGAGTATTCGACCTCTGCTCTAATGCTCTTTATGGGAATGCAGCATGGCGTTAATTGCATTGCCGACACGCGCAGCCGATACGACGGCGAGCGGCGTAATCCGTGGGACGAGGCCGAGTGCGGTCATCACTACGTCCGCGCAATGGCCGCCTGGAGCAGCGTGCTGGCACTCAGCGGGTTCCGTTATCACGGGGGAGAGGGGCGGGTTTCTATTTTTCCCAAGACGGCGGCGCATTCGTTCAACTGTCTCTGGTCGACAGGAACAGGGTGGGGCGTCTTTATCCAGACGGGGACGGCAACGCAAGCGCAGGTCCGAGTGCGCGTACACTCCGGCCACCTTCCCTTCACGACCTGCGAACTGGCTGGAGGTCCCGGGCCGACTCGCGTCGTTCTGAATGGAAGGGATGTTCCCCACCGGACCGAGCGAATCGCAAATGGCATTGCCCTTCACTCGGACAGCATCATCGATGTAGCCGAGGGCGAAGAGGTGTCATTCACCTTTGGCGGGTAGGCTAAAGCCGGCCGCCAGCACGTCTGAAATTTCGGGATAGAATTGACAGGATACTTTCACCGACGCCCCTCAGGATTGGAGTTCGTAACTATGAGCGATGACCAACAACAACTCAACCGGCGCCGTTTTGTCGAAACGGCGGCGCTGGCGGCGGGCGCGCTCGGAACAGCGCAGTTCGCACGTGCAACCGAAACTAGAGCCAACGTGAAAATAGGGCTGTACAGCATCACTTACGGAGGCGTTTGGTATCGCGGCGATGCCCTCACCGTAGAACAGGTGATTGAACGAGCGAAGAAGTTCGGGTACGAAGGCGTGGAGATCGATGGAAAGCGCCCGCATGGCAATCCGCTCGACCTGCCCACGGCGCGCTGCCAGCAACTTCGGAAGTTCGCGAACGACGAGGGAATCGAGATCTACGGCGTTGCAGCCAACAACGATTTCAGCAGCCCGATTCCGGAACACCGCGAATCCCAACTCGTCTACGCACGCGACTTGATGCGTGTCGCCTCCGATTTGGGCGCGAAAGTGGTGCGCGTCTTTCTGGGCTGGCCGGGCGTAACGCTGCTGCCTGAGGGCGGCGGACGTTACGACATCGCTCAAGCCGTCTGGAAGGCGGAGCACAGGGACTTCCCTGAGGCGGAGACCTGGGCGTGGTGCCGTCAGAGTCTGAGCGAGGCAGCGAAGCTTGCTGGCGATTTCGGCGTCGTTCTTGCCCTACAGAACCACCCGCCGGTCGTCAAGAACGGATATCTGGACACCTTGCGTATGGTTAAGGAGGTCGGATCAACCCATCTAAGAATCTGCTTCGATGCGCGTCTGGAGCACACTTTGGACGAGACGGCCGTCCGGAAAGCTGTTAACGAAGTCGGCGTACTGCAGACCATATGGCATTTCGGGGGCGAGTACGACCGCGGTCCTGACGGCATCACGGTCAAGGGCGATGAGAAGTGCCTGGCGGAAGCTCTCGGACTGCTGGACATCGGATACAAGGGTTACGCCGGGTTCGAATTGTGCCATCCATTGCCGGTGGTCAACGGAAAGACCGTGGGTCTGGAGTTCGTCGACAAAAATGCGCAGCTCGCTGCAGAATACATGCGCGGCATCTTGGCTGAGGCTAAGAAGCAGCACGCAGCGCAGAGCTGAAACCGCTGCCGAATGAAGTCGCGGCTCTGTTTCAAGTGCCGGTTTTGCCGCGAAGCACCGTGATTGAAGCTTTCGGTAACGCGTAGACGGTGTCCTTGCCGCCGGCCACGGCAGACTTCACCTCGGGGCCATCGGGGTCTGCGTGGCCGTTTTCGCGATTCGGCCGCCACTGATACTCATTTGCTCCGAAAGTAATGCGATCGACCTGTCCTTCAAAGTAGCGATCCGCGGTCCCTGCGGCACCGGCAAACCGGATCTGCACGCCGTGCGCGCGCTGCCGGTCCTTGTTTACGAGCATCAACGACCACTGCCCGTCGGGCCGCTCGACAACGTAGGCGGTTATCAGCAGGTTTCCGAATGGGTCGCGTGCATCGCTCGTACCCAGGAACACGCGGTGCAATTTGTCGACGGGCTGCACCCATTCGCGGTTGATCAGCCTGGCTGCGAAATAGTTCGCGGTGTGGCTTGTCACGTTGAAGTCACGATCCACAAGAAACATGCCAAATGTGCCCCACGAATCGTTACAGCCGCGCGACAACCGCCCGGGAATGTAGTGGAAGAAGTAATTGCCGGTTCCTCCGTTGGCCAGAAGGGCTCCGGTGTAGTCCGCCCACCACAGCCCGCCCATGATATCTACGAAGGCTTCGCTGACCTGTGCGCCGAGGTTTACCTCCGTGACGAAGATCGGGGTGTTGGGCGGCAACCCGTCGTCTTTGTAGGTCTGGATGATGTGCGCGATGTTTTCGGGCTCGCGATAAAGATCATTCCAAGACGTGTTGCAGGCCTCGTAGGGATAGTGCTCGAAGGAGAGGAATGAAAATTCCTGGATGCGGTCGTGCGCCCTGAGGTAATCGAAGAAGCGGCCCAGCCACGAAACTCTTCCCTCGGAATCGGGCCAGACCCGGACGTCCTCGATAACGCCTTCAAACGATGGCCCGCCGAGTTTCAGGCTCGGATCCACCTTATGAATTGCGGCCGCAAACTGGATGTAGAGAGCAGCGTAATCTTCCGGGAGCATATGCTGACCGTCGGCTTCCTCGCCCATTTCGATGTAAGAGACGGGATACTTGCGAGCTTCGATGTAGGAGATCTGGGCTGCGGCATCTTCGGGAGTGGAATACAAGAGCGCTACAGGAATGATCGCGGGCAAGCCGCGCGTCACACCACTCGTAAAGAAAAGATCAAAGCCGACCTGGTCGCCGCTGGCTTCCGTCATGTCAGTTTCGGCGTGCCAGGGATCCACTGACGAGCAGACGGTGACCGATTGCTGGCGGTTGGGAACGTGATTGAGAATGTCGTGGAACTCGCCGCTCTCGGAAACAGTCCCAGCATAGAGCTCTCGAATCGCAAAACCCAGGCAATTGCGGCGGTCCTCCGAGCCATGCGTGTCGCACGTTCCGGACGATACGGTCATCCAAACTCGCAGATAACGAGCCGGCGTCATCCAGGATGCGAGCCGCAGCGTCACGGTTCCACCCTTGCCTTCGTCGACGGAGCCGAGCGGAAAAGTCTGCCAGACGCCGCCAGCCGGGTGATTGAATGGGTCGCCTGTACCGGTCCAATACTGGACGCGATATCTGGCGGCGTAAGGCGCCGCCCAGGCGATCCGGATGGCATTCATTTCGATGGGACTGCCGAGATCGAGCGTGACCCATTGCGGATGATCCTCCTCGCCTGTGAACGGCTTCGTGAGATAAGGATTGCTTTTCCAGTAGGTATTCAGATCGCCGTCGGTGAGGCGCGAGTACCCGTTTCCATCACCCCTGCTGAAGCCCCTGTGCGGCAGCGGAGCGGCCCAGGAGTGGCGGATCATTTCCGTTGGAGTCGCGTCGCCGACGAAGTAGCCCGCCTTTGCGCTCACATTGCTCCAGGTGCCTTTGGGATTCCAGTGCCAGGCTTCGGCGAAGAGCTCCGTGTTCTGTCGATAGCTGACGGGCTGCCAGCCGGCAGATTGAATCTTCTTGATGAACTCGGGAGTCATGACCTTGTCGGTGATGCCACCCCGCAGCCGGTCGATTCCCGCGCCGAGCGAACGAAGCGGGCTGAAGGAATTCACCGCATGCGTCGTGTCCACGACAATGTGCTGTGGTGGCCCGCCGCGTTGCGCTACGGCAGTCGTTGGCCCAAGCAGAACCGGAATAACTAATAAGATTCGTTGAATCGAAGTCATGTTCCAGAAGGGTCATAATATGGGGAAATCGGTGTGGTCCGCAAGACTGTCGTTGAAGATTCTGCCGGTAATACTTCTCGCAGGTGTCGTTCTGTTTGCGCAGAACACAGATTTGCGCGCGCTGATGGTGAAAGGCGCAGAGCTTGATTCTCAAAAGCGCTACAGCGAAGCGGAGACGTATTACCAGCGCGCACTCCAGATAGCCCCGGACTCCGCCCCGGTTCTGAACAATATAGGCAATCACTACCTGGCGAGCGGGGACAAGGCCAAAGCCCGCAAATTCTATCTCAAGGCCGTTGCCATCGACCCGCACCACGCAAATGCAAATCTGCAGCTTGCGCAGATGAGCGTGGAAGAGAAGGATGGCAAGCAAGGGCTCATGTACGTTCGCCGCGTCTCAGACTCAGAGAAAGACGATCCCGCCGTAATTTTACTGAAGGTGCGCGCTCTCGCCTTGAGCGGGCAGTGTGCCGAGGCCGGGCCAACGCTCGGCAAACTGGCAGGGCAGACTAATACCGGGCCTGGGGTGAACCTCTCCATCGGCATGGCCTTTGCCCAATGCAAGCTCTACGCGCAGGCGGTAACGTCTTTCTCTCGAGCCTTGGATGCGGATCCGACGAATTTCGATATTAAGCATAACCTCGGGTTGGCACGGCTCGATCTGGCAATCGCTCGTTTTCGCCAGCAAGGCGGGCAGGCCGCGCTCTTGACGCTGGACCAGACGCCCGTTGGGGACCGAAACGGCGATTACTACCTGCTGCGCGCACAAGTTCTGGATTCCCTCGGCAAGACACAGGAAGCAGTGGACGCGCTGAACCGCGGCATGCGAGCTGCTCCGACCCGCAGCGACCTCTACCTGCAAGCCTCCGGATTTCTGCTGAAGCATAACCTCCTCCATGAGGCGTTGAACCTGCTCGAGCAGGCGTCCCGCGTACTGCCGGATGACCGCGAGTTGCTGCTCGCGCAGGTTGTTACGCTGGAACTGCTTCGCCGCGAGGACGACGCGCAGAATGTGCTGAATACGATTCAGGCGCGCTGGCCGAAGTGGGACCGGGCCTATCAACTGAAAGGAATTCTGCTTGAAATCCAGCTCAAATCGTCCGAGGCGACACAGGCGCTCGAAACGGCGATTTCCTTGGGCGCCAACACACCGGAGGTGTACTATTACAAGGCGCTAGCCATCACGCATGCGGCTCCCGACGATCTGGACGGCGCGCAAAAGGCTATTGATCACGCTTTAGCGCTGACGTCTACAGATCCGTATGCGTTCGTTTTGGCGGGCAAAATCGCGCTGGCGAAAAAAGAGTACGCGAAAGCCGTTCAATACTTTCTGGACGCAAAACGTCTGCAGCCTACGCTCGTTCCCGCGCACTACGGATTACGCGATGCCTACAGGGAACTCGGCGAGGAACAGAAGTCCGCAGCCGAGATGGAAGAGATCAAGCGCCTGGCGCGCGAAAATCAATCAGCCGATCAAAATCCGTTCGCGGCAGAGGGCTGGATGTTTGCAGTGAGGCCGCCGGGGTGAGAACCGGTGGAGCAGACCATCGAAGTTTGTAGTCTGCCTGATGGCCGATTCAAGGCACACGACATAAGGCGATCGCCTGCCCCACCCAAATCTTCACAGATTGGCAAGCAATTCGGGTGCAGTAATAGCGTCACCAGTAGAACTTCAAGGCGAGTTGCACCTCGCGAGGCGAGTTCGCGGTACTCGTGATCACGCCGAAATTGCCGCCGTTAAAGCGGGCGTCAGGGGCATCAAACTGCGGATGGTTCAGCGCGTTAAATGCTTCGAGCCGAAATTGGATCTTCGCGCCCTCCCGCAGCTTGGACAACATGAACTCCTTGAAGAGCGAAAGAGTGGCGTTTGCCTGGCCGGGCGCCCGGCAGGTTCCAAGGCTACGCGGCGCATTGCCGACCGTAAAGGGAGGCGGAGCAACCACCACTTCCGGATTGGCGAAGTAGTTCGTCAGACGATCTGACCCGCTATTACAGAGCAGCGTTCCGGCCAGGTTCGGCCGTTGAAAGGGATACGTGGGAAGCGGCTGGTCTCCCGACATGCTGAGCAGTATCGGCCGGCCGTCGGTAAAGCGCCAGATCCCATTCGTCTGCCACCCGCCAATAATCGCATTCAGCAGCGCCGGCATATTTCCTCCGATGGCTTTGCCTCTGCCAATCGGCAGCTCATATGTATAGCTGAACTGCAGCACTTGGGGTATATCGAAGGTCGAAAGGCCTCGCTCGAGATGCCGGTTATTCGGATCCTGCGGCCCGCTCGAGATGCCGCCAAGCCATGTGACGCTGTCATCCGTACTGGAGGCATCATCGATCGACTTCGAGAAGGTGTATGTAACCAGGGCTTCCAGTCCATGCGAGAAGCGCTTTTCTACCCGCAATTGGAATGCGTTGTAGATGGAATTCGCCCAGGGGGGTGAGTCGCCCCGGAAGCTACTGAACTGCGGGAAAGGTTTCTGGAGTTGAGATTGCTGAACGGTCGGAGTGGAAAGCGAGCTGTTCGGGTCGGTGATGATTCCAAAAAATGGATTCGGTACGTAGCTATTAAGGTCGGAGATCTGCGTCGCGTTGTACTGTTCGATTTGCGGACCGAGGTAATTCAACTCTTTGGCGTCTGCAAAGTAGAGATGCCGGCCCGCTTTGCCGATGTAGTTTACGTCTATCAGAAAGTTTGCCGGCAGCTCTCTTTGTATGCCAAAGCTCCAGCTCTCCTCGTAAGGCACCGCCGAATCGATCGAAGGGATCGGACCAACTCCATCGAAGCCGACGTCGTTCAGCAAACCCAATGAGCTACCCGGAGGAAGCTTGATGCCCGCGGGAAAGGGATTGCTCAATCGACCAAAGGGCGTGACGCCATCGTTCTGATAAGTGGTAATCCAGGGCGTGTATTCGTCGTATCCCTGAAAGCCGGGCGGTCCGACGCCTGCCGCTCCTGAACGAACGGACGAGTAATAGACGCCAAAACCGGTACGAATGACGGTCTTCTCATAGGGCTGGTAAGCGATACCAATCCTAGGTCCGAAATTCACATACGACGGATTGTAGCCGGGCGAGCGATTACTGGAATTCGCGAAGATTTCGCCGCCATGCAGCGTTCCTAATCCGGGAACCTGCAGAGGCGACACGACGGACGGATCCAGCCCGTTCATCCGGTTGTAGCGCTCGGTGCGCGGAAAATCGAGGTCATAGCGCATCCCGATATTGAGGGTCAGTTTCTTGTTGACCTTCCAGTTGTCCTGAACGAATCCTCCTGCCTGGAAGCTTTGCGTGCTGACCTGGTTCGGAACCTCGTAACCGCTACTCCCGCTCCCGGGACCGGCATTGCCGATAAGGAAACTCGCCATGGGATCGCCGCCGCCGGAGAACGGGAACTCGGATGTACCAGTAAAATCGTAAACGAACTGCCCTCCAGGAATACCAGGCTGCGTGAAGTTATCGCGATGCATCCGGCCCTCCGCGCCGAACTTCAACTCGTGCTGGCCTCTTACCCAGCTCACTGTACCCAGCAGGTGGTGCGTTTCCTGGCCTTGTCGCAGATAACTCCAGGGCTGCGTTCCGATGGTCCCGCTGTAGCTGCTGGCGAATTCGATGTCCGGAATGAAAGGAACGCCGGAGGTGTCCATATATTGGGGCATGCCAAGCAGCTTCACGGGGTCGAGGTCCGGGAAATCGCCGGCAATGCTGTGGGTGAACACTGCGCCGCGGGTGAACCCCCAGGCTACATTCAGCAATACGGTTGGGGAGAAGGTGTGCGTAAAGTTCAATGCCGCCAGGTGAGCGGTACTGTCGGTCGGGCCCGAGGTACACGGATCGGCCACATTCCCGTAACAGTTGAATCCGTGGCTGAAGCTGCCCTGCCGGGAGTATTTGCCGCTGAGCAGATTCGCATCGTTAATCCGATAGTCGATCTTGACGTCGTATTGATCGTTGTTGCCCTGATTCGCCCCCGAACCCACCCAGTTCGTGTACGGATCATAGGCTCCGGTCCCGACGTTCAAGTTGGGAAGCGGGTAGTACTGCATGAGTTTCAGGGAGACGGGATCAATCAGATTGCCGGGGTGAGTGGGGAGCTGGAACGGTGTCCCGTTCAGCACCGGGCTGCCGGGACTCATATAAGTAGCCAGGTTGTTGAAAGGAATAAAGCCCGAGCGCACAGGGCCGCCTTGATCGTTGTCGTAAACGCCCGTGTAGGGGTCCCAAAGCTGGCCGTCATCGGACGAACACCTGCCGGCTGAATCGAAACTTCCGCCGGCATAACCACAGAGTTCGCCGAAATTGCCGTTTCGTTCGGCGGCACTCGGGACACCGGCCTGGTGAGTGCTTCCAGTTCTGCTGCGGCTTCCGTCGTAATCGAAGAAGAAGAATAGCTTATCCTTCTTGATCGGCCCGCCCACTGTACCGCCGAAGTTGTTATTGCGAAGCGGCGCGATGGGGACACCGCCTTGATTATTGAACCAGTTATTGGCATCGAGTTTCTGGTTACGGAAGAACTCATACAGGCTGCCGTGAAACTGGTTCGTACCCGAGCGGGTGACCATGTTGACGATGGTGCCGCCGGAAAACCCGCTCTCCGCGCTGAAGTTGGTTTGCTGGACGGTAAATTCTTCGACTGCATCGACCGACGGAGTGTAGGTCGGCACCTGAATGCCGCTATTTTGCTCGAAATTCGTGACGGTCACGCCGTCAAGAAGCATGTCGGATGTGGAGTTGCGGCCGCCATTCGAAATCCAATTATTAGCCGTGCATCCCTGGCAGTTTGTATCCACCTCTGTGATGCCGGGCGTAAGAAACGCCAGATCGCTTACGGATCGGGAGATGAGCGGCAGATCGTTGATAAATTTCCGGTCCACAGTTTGCCCCGTGACAGCATCCTGAGTCGCCAAGAGGGGAGCTGACGTTGTAATCTCCAAGGTCTGGCTGACCGCGCCGACCTGGAGCGCGAAGTTCACCGTTACGTTTTGACTGACGTCGATTTTGATGCCGGACCGGGTTTCGGTTCGGAACCCCTGCACTTCCACGGAAAGCTTGTAGCTTCCGGGAGGCACCTGCCGAATGACATAGCCGCCGCTCGAATCCGACGTCGCGGTAAAACTAAACCCCTTCTGCTCATCGACGAGCGTGAGCTTCGCATTCGGGATGACCGCGCCGGACGGATCGGAGACTGTGCCTGCGACCGAACCAGTGTAAAGTTGCGCTGACGCGGTGATGCAAAAAAGGCACGTGATAATCAGCGCGAAGAAAAACGAAACAAGGCGAGTCCCAACAACCTTCGCCCGCACAGTCGGGAACATCGGGTAGACCTCCCCAGGATTTTTTGACCGCCCTACTAGTTGGGATCAATGTTATCTCCAAGAAGATCGCGGGTCAAGACCTCTTGGGGCTGGTACCGTCAATCCGCTATGGCCTGGTATGCCAGCACGTGAACCATTTGGTCCAAAGTCAAATCGCCTGTCGGGTGTAATTGAGCCATGAAGATGGTGAACATATCTTCCTTGGGATCGATGACGAACTCCGTATAAAAAAATCCACCCCATCCGTATTCGCCGGCCGATCCAAGCTCTGCCAATGGCGACTTCATTCCCTGAACCCCGAATCCGAGCCCAAAAGCCTGATCAGCACTGATTTTGCCGAGCTGATCATGCGTCATCAGCTCGATCGATTTTCGGCTGATCAACTGTATCTTGCCCACTCTGCCGCCAGCGAGCATCATCTGGCAGAAGCGCGCATAGTCTGCGGTGGTGGAGCACAAGCCGCCTCCTCCGGAATAAAGCTTCTTGGGCCCGCGATAGGGGTAGTCCGCGGAGTAGGAGAACGTGCCTTCTGTAATAGGAGCATCAGGGAAACGAGTTAAGCCTTTTTCGGGATACCACGTGTAGGCCGCGGCGAGCCGGTCCAACTTACTCTCGGGCACGTAAAAATACGTGTCTTTCATCCCGAGCGGTTCAAAGATTCGCGTTCGCAAGAATTCGTCGAGCGTTTTCCCCGAGATTACTTCCACTAAGTAACCCAGGACATCAATGCCCACGCTGTATTCCCAACGCTCGCCAGGATTGAAGAGCAGCGGCACAGTCGCAATACGCCTCACGTTGTCCTGAATCGTCCCGTCGTACGGGAGGAGGCCGTGCGCGATATTTGCCTCCTTATACATTGGTCCCAGATCTTGATTCCAGTTGTAGGTCAGCCCGGATGTGTGCGTCAGAAGATTACGAATCGTGATCTCTTTCGCAGCGGGAATAGTGTAAGGCTTGCCCGACGCCGGTTTGACGAACACCTTTGGATTTTTGAACTCAGGAATGTACTTCGAAATCGGATCGTCGAGCAGAAACGCCCCCTCTTCGTAGAGCATCATGACGGCCAGGCTGGTAATCGGCTTCGTCATGGAGCAGATGCGAAAAATTGCATCGGAGCGCATTGGCTTGCCCGATTCGCGGTCCATCATGCCCTGCGCTTTGAACCACGCGATACGTCCCCGCCGTCCGACAAGCGTCACGGCACCCGCAATCCGCTTCTTGTCGATCTCGCGCTGGACGGCCGCCCCAATCCGTTCCAGCCGTTCTGAAGAAAGTCCGACGGATTCAGGCTTCGCAACCGGTAATTCCTGCGCTGAGGCGATGAGGTGAACGAGAAAACAACTCGCCAGCACGACGCGAACGCACACCCGAACTGGAGTTGAAGCCGAATTACGACGGGTCTCTTGATTCATGGCATCCCGGAGCACGCAGTATATTACACGCGTCGCCACAAATCTAAAGGGTTAGCCTGTTCGACCCTGTAGGTTGCGCGAGAGAATAACTACCGCACGGTTTTCATGTCCACTGTGCGCAGTGAGTCTCTCGCGTTGAGGAGATCGCGGGAGTCGTAGACTACAAAGTCCGAATTCGCATAAGCGGGCCTCACGCCGGCCAGCCGGTTCGATGCTTTCAGCACGTAATAGTCGATGGGTAGTGGCAGCGATGCCTGCAAGCGCCCAACGGAGAATTGACCCTCTAATTCGCGCTCCCACCGTTCCTTCCACGTTCTGGCCAGCGAGCCCGAGTAGCGGCATTGCGCTCCGCTCTCCCAATCGACCCACAGCGCACGGCGGCTTTCGGCGCGAAACACGCCGGGATACAGATCGCGGCCGGCATCGGGGAACAGGAACATCGAGCTACCCCACGTGCTCGCCTCTGCCCAGCGGGCCAGATCCGTGACCGCCTCACGATCGGGAATTCGCGGTGCGCGCGGCGCTGCCAGATGCGTTATGACAATGACGGCAAGCACGAAGGAAAACCAGGCAAACGATTCGGCTCTATTTCGTAATTGAAACGCTTGAATCCCGGCAATTCCACAGGCGATTAATGAAAATTCGACGGTGAACAGAAGAGAACGGGCGGGCTGAATTTGCGGAATGAGCCACCAACCAAACCGCGCCAGCAGAAAGGCGGAGACAGGAACGGTTAGGACGCCGAGCAGCGAAGGCAGCCAAAAGAACCAGCGAGCCTGCCGGTTCAAGGAAGGCCAGATTCGAGCGGCTGCCCAAAGGCCACAGATCAGGATCGCGAGATAGAACCAGATTTCATGACCGGCCCAAAGCGGAACCCATGCTGCACGAGTGCGGTTCTTCAATATCGCCGCGACTTGCTGCGGAATCCTGCCAAAAAGCGTCTCCGAATCCATACCGCCCGGCTGGAGTTGCGCCAGATTTCCCAGAAGCAGCGCCAAAACGACAAGGATTGTTAACGCCGGACGGATCACTTTGCGCAAGCGCTGATCTGCGAAGAATGCAGTCAGTGCCGTGATCCATAAGACCGCTGCAAGTGCTGGATCGTAGATGAGAGCGAGACCGCCTGCCAGCCCGCACAGCAGAGGCCAGCCGCGCGCCAGGCAACCCATCGATAGCACCGATAATCCAAAGGCGAAGGTTGCGGGAACCGGTTCGGGATCGACGAGGCGCAGGCCCACGCCCGGCAGGAAAGCGCCCAGGTTCACGATGGCGGCAATAGCCAAAGCCCACCAGGTGCTGAATCCGGCGGCACAAACGAGCAGATAGACGCCGATGACCGCTGCCGCCCGAAAGAGAACCTGCTGAACGAGAAGAGCCGTCCTGAAATCGAGATGTCCTAAGTCATGGAGAAACAGAGTCGCTTCATCGTAGGCGGTGTAGCTGAGGTTGGGATGCGTAGCGACTAAATCACGGGAAAGGAATCCGGGGGCATCGAGGCGCTCCAGCATCGGAACATAAAGCTGCGTACTCCCTTCAAGATAGGTGTGACTGGGGAAGACCTGGAATTCGACACAGGTAATAGCCGAAAACGCGAGCGCGAGGAGCAGGGCTCTCCGCATTTACTGGCCGGGTTTTGCCTCGGCGGGTACTTTGGCGAGTTCCTGTTTCGCCCACAGGCGGTCGGGATCGAGCAGGAGCGCATGTTCCAAGGCTTGCCGGGCTTCAGGATTCCGGCCGGCCTTCCGCAACGCAATCCCTTTCCACAAGTACGCTTCGGGGAGCTTTGGATTGATCGCAATGGCGCGATCGATATCTTTTAGCGCGATATCGACACCGCCCCCCATCTGCTGCGGCAAATAGTAATTGCCAACCCCGCGGCTTACGTACGCCAGGACCAGTTTGCCATCGAGTTCGAGAGCCTTGTTGATTTCGTCGCGCGCGCACTGGCCGTATTTAAGAGCTCCGAGGAGAGGATTCGCAGGAATCACTTGCCCGCAGATCTGACCGTAGAGCCTGTGATACTCGGCATTGCCGCCGTTCAGCGCCAGCGCGCCGCGGGCGGGATCGATTCCGGCCTCAGCATATCCCTCAGAGCGCTTCCTATCCTTTAATTCGAGTGCCACTTCGGCGGCATAGGAATATGCCAATGCGAGCTGATACTGGGCTTCAGGGGATTTTGGATTCACCCCTGCCGCTTGTTTGTACTGCGAAATGAAGCTGTCGAGCGATTTGAGGTCCTGACGGTCGCGCGCCTTGACCAGTCCGGCATCTATGGTTGCCGCAGCAAGGGAAACAAAAGAGCCGAGCAAGGCGAACGTCCGGAGGCGTTTTCCGAAGCTCGAGAGATTGCGTGCTGAAAACATGCTTCATTTCATTGTAGGGATCAGGCCGAAAACACGTCAGAGCTTCACTACATCGCGGCGGAGCAGAAGAAAGTAGAGGGCCAGAAGAACAATCAGCAAGCCGTTGCCTGCCATGATGGCCGGCGCCGACGTCTGATGAATCAGCAGTCCCGAAATCAGGCTCCCGAGCGGCATTCCGCCGCGAAAAGCCACGTTATAGACGCTCATGACACGCCCTCGCATGGAATCGCTGACATAGTGCTGCACCAGCGTGGAGTTCAGGGCGAAGACGATCATGAGGCCAGCACCGGCAGCGAAGACCAGGGCCGTGCTGATACCGAGATTTCTCGAGAGGCCGAAGCCGCCCATCAGAACGCCGAGAAGAAGCATCACGAGGAGCGACCGCCTGGCCTGCCCGGAGTGCGTCTGGCTGCCCGCGACGATCAAGGCACCGGCAACCGACCCGGCGCCCGAGAAGCATAGGAAGAGAGTGAAGGTGTTAGGACCACCGTGGAAGACATCACGTGCCATGACCGGAAGAAAGGTAATGAGCGGATACGAGAAAAGCGTGGCAAAAAATGCGAGCGCCACGAGCGAAAGCATTCCCGTGCGATGCCGGATAAAATCGATGCCGACGCGCATGCTCTCAATCACAGACTCGGCTGTCTTTTCCGGCACGAAGTGCGGCCGGATCGTCAGCAGGGAAAAGATGACCGCAATATACGAAACTCCATTCAAAGTGAAGCACCAGGCCGCACCCAATTTTGCCAGCGCGATGCCTCCCAGAGCGGGCCCAACGACTCTGGCGAGATTGAACTGGATGGAATTCAGCGCGATAGCGTTCTGGAGATCCTTCTTGTCAACCAAAGTGGGGATGAGTGCCGAATACGCGGGCCCGCCGAAGGATTGCGCCACTCCAACGGCAAACGACAGACACCAGATGTGCCACACGCGCACGACACCGGTGGCAACGAGCGCGGCAAGAAGAAACGCGCAAACCAGCTGGATGACTTGCGAGGCCAACAGCAGCGAGCGGCGGCTCTTGCGATCCGCGAAAACACCTCCGAACAAAGACAGCAGAAAGATGGGGATCTGGCCGAAAAAAGCATCCAATCCCAAATAGACGGATGAGTTGGAAAGCCTGTAAACCAGCCAGCTCTGTGCCAGGATTTGCATCCAGGTGCCGATGGTGGATGTGCAGGCGCCGATCCACATCAGCCGGAAATCCGGATATTCGAATGCCCTGAAGACCCTTTTCAGCAAGTAAAGCTCTTTGTAGCATGCGAGGAGATTCCAGTTGCTGTGCTCGCCGTCTGGGCGCCCCGGTCGCGGCTCGGTACGCTGTTGAAAGCACCAAGCGTTTTCAGAGCCACGACCGAAGGAGTGGTTTGCCCTGCCGAATTAGAAGTGATAACTCAACAGTGCACGCACATTAAACAGCCCGTCATTAGTCGATGGACCGCCTGGGTTTCGGGCGACCCATAGAGGCGAATAGAAGACATCTACCGTAAAGGCGGTCTGTTTGTTCAGCATGTAACTGACCCCGCCTGTCGTCGAGAAAGTTCCACCGCGCGTCCACATGCGCTGTTGTGCCAAGCCAAACGTCGCCGGTGCGTGAGACTGGAAAGCGCCATCAATAAAATTGCCGGCGACGGATGCGTGAGGAACCAATCGCGGCATCCATGACAGCGGGTGGGAAACTTGGAACTCCATCCCCGCATACCGCAATGTAGCCACGTCTTCCGATGTCCCCACACAATTCGTCGGATTTCCCGAAGATCCGGGCGGAAATGCCAGACTGCTATGCGGACACGTGAATGCGCCCTTTACCGAGCCGACTTGGCCGTAACCGCGCCAATTCAAAGTCCATTGATTGCGCTCAATGAGCGGCCGTTCCAGGCCGAATGCAAACAACCGCGGCTTCAGGCCAAACGTGGAGATGGGGACCGGCGCCGCGGCGATCGCCGTAAGTTTCCAGGGCAAGTCTACCCTGATTACAGGTCTGATCAATACCTGTGACTTGTTCAGATCTTCGGGCGCTGTACCGTTGAAGCCTATACGCTGCTGCCCAGCGTCGAGCGTCGGCAGCCAATCCGTCTCGAACCCGAGCGAGACCGCACCAATACGGCGCAGTTCAGTAGGTTCCGGCGGCTGGAGGCCGTTCAGCAGAGTCGCCGAGGCGAAATATTTGAGAGCCCAGGCTTCCGGCCGGTCGAAGCCGACGTGATAGTTCGCAACACCAGAGGAGCTCGGAGTAGAGCTGACTGCTCCGCCGCCCGCTGCCCCACCGCCTGTCCCGCCGCCCGGTGGTGGTCCGCCGTAAGTTGGGCCATCTGTCATTCCGCCGCCAGTCATTCCACCGCCCGCTGCTCCGCCGCCGGTCATTCCACCGCCTGACGGAGGAGCAGGTGGTGGAGAGGCCGGGGGAGCAGCGGGTGGTGGAGAGGCCGGTGGTGGAGCCGGTGCAGGTTGAGGAGCCGGTTGAGGGGCAGGTGTCGGGTAGTATATTTGAGCGACGGCGCTGCCGGTGAAGATGCCAATTATGCCTATTAGTGAAATCAGATTAGTTAGTTTTCTAAGATTGACTTGGATCATGTTACTTTCCTGCTGGACCATGTGTTAGTGCTCTTGCGTCAACTGGACGTCGAATTCGACTCGGACTTCGTTCTTAACACTGACCATGCCGCCTGCAACCTTGATGGGCTTGATGCCGAAGTCCGATTGCTTTAGCCGTGCGGTCCCTAGGTAGTGTCCGTCTCGTTCGTGGACTTGCACGGTAATAGGTCGTGTCTGCCCGTGCAGGGTCAACTCGCCTGTAACGGTCCAGGAGCCTGCACCGGCCGACTCGGCGGCAGTAGATTGGAAAACGATCTGGCGATAACGATCCACCTCCAGGACCGCGGGCCCCAGCATCGTTTTCTGAATCTCCTCCCGGTCTTTATCAGAGACACCCGGATCGCGCACACGCAACGCAGCCGCACTGCAGCGCAGCTCGACGCGGCTACTCGCGATGTCTACCGTGCCGCCCGCGATAGGCGCGGTGATTTCATGATCGTGCCCCAACGCGGAAAAGACTCCGGCCTTAAAGACCCGCACCGTCATTTCCGATTTTTGTACGGCAACCGGGCGCGGTTGTGCGACTACGATGCAAACCGAAGTCAGAACCAGGGCGACGATTTGGAGACGAGTCTTGACGTTCATTTTCGGCGTGTGATTATGGGATCGCGCTGTGCGCTATCTCCACTTCCACCGTAAGTGAGCGCGGTGTTTTAAATCGTCGATAAGTCGTAAGGGATTTGTAAACAGGCCTCAGCCGATATCACCCATTTAAGTTGGCCCTTGGTTTTGAGTACGTTAGCAACTTACAAGCTCACCTGCATGTGGGAGACGCCCACAGCCTGAATGCGATAAAAAACGCAACCCAGCGGCGAGAACTATCGTCAACTTAGCGACAAGTACTTACGGCTTGAGATCTCGACAGATATCATCTAGACGCGCGCAAATACTCTTTTAATAGTAGCAATTGATCCAACGCAATATGGACTAATCGACGTCGTTTGTCAGAACCACAGCCTATGACAATGTTTGCATAGGCTTCAACTTGGCACCGCTTCGTGGGATGTCTTTGATCAGAAGCTTCCGGGGCAGAAGGTGGCTGCGTTCTACCAGACTAGCTTCGCAGCGAGCTGGATCAGGCGTGGCGGCAGCGCCGTGGAGATGCGTCCGAAGTTCGAGCCACTGCCTGCATTTCCGTTGGGCTGCTCGAATTGCGCGTGGTTCCAGGCGTTGAAAAGCTCTGCGCGAAATTGCAGCTCTGTCGATTCCGTTAAACGTGTGACCTTCCCGAAACCTAAATCCCAATTGTTCAAACCGGGACCATAGAGGACGGTTGCCCCGGAGTTGCCGAAGTAGCCTGCCGGGGAAAGCGGGAAGCATGCCGGATCGAACCAAAGAAAACCATTGTCGCGAATGTTGCCCGAAAGTTGGCTGTCGCGACCGTCACACACACGGTTGGGAAGATGGTTCAGGAAGAGAGTATTGGTCTGGTTTGGCCCCGTCAACAAGACGGGCTGGCCCGTGGAGAAGGTCGTGATACCACTAACAAACCAGCCGCTCGTGAGTCGTCTTCGCCCGTAGGGAAGCTGCCAAATCAGGCTGACTACGGCGCGGCTGCGAACGTCGAAGGTCGCGGGCCCCTTGTCACACGCGCGGCAATCGGCGATCTGGGCGCGGGGCAGAAGGCTTGACTCCCAGGCGTCTGATAGCGTTTTGGCAAAGGTGTATTCGAAATGCAGATTCAGCCCACGATTGGTGCGGCGCGAATACCGAGCAATGAGCTGCTCCGAGGATGTGTTGCCTGCGCTTGTCGCCCAATAGATCACACCATAGTTAGGCCACGGCTTAGTGGCGGCCGCACAAAACAGGTTGGGACTGGGCTGGCACTGCGAGAGATCAGTGAGGACTGGCAGGCGATGTCCGCTTGAGCCCAAGTAAGAGACCTCCAGAGAATCACTTTTGCTAAGGCTGTGTTGAATGGCGAGGTTCCATTGAGTTGTATATGCGGTTCTAAACGCGGGATCAAGTGCGCTTACTTGCGTTCCCGGGGGCAGACTGGCGGCGTAATTGCTGGTCACTACATTGGCTGGAGCGGGAGGGAAGATATTTCGACCAAAATGATAGATCGGTATGGGACTGGTCTGCGGGTTTGTGAACCCTATCCCCGTAGCGGATGGCGATCCCAGAGCAAGCGGAAATAGTTCGAGAACCCAAGGAAAAGGGGAGTAATAGAGTCCGGCACCTCCCCTGATTACAGTGTTACTAAAAGAGGCTGGCTTCCACGCGATACCGAAGCGTGCCGCAAAATTGTTATAGTCCGGCGCCATCACCTGCGGAACTAACTGACCCAGGCTTGAGAACGCCAGCAAACCCGTATTTGCGTCGAAGCCGTGAGTGGAGTTCCTCGCCCAGCCTTGCGGGTCTGGAGGAGTCTCCAAGAACCAGGACAGACCGTAATTCAGGGTCAGATTCGATGTGACCTTCCAGGTGTCCTGCACGAACGGGATGAATTGCTTACTTCTATACTGAACAACCGGTATACCCGATATTGTCCCGGTCACCGGCAAGCCCAGCAGAAAATCGGCAAAGGAATCTCCGGTTCCCGCTACTGGTATAGACTGCCCTTTCGGGTTGCGTGTGAGCTGAGCGGTAAATGTGGGCTGAAAGGAAAGGACACCAAGAGCCGAGCGATTTGAGTTCTGCTCCCAGCCACGACGATATCGGAATCGCGCTCCGAATGCGAATTGGTGCGTTCCGCACAAATAGTTCACTTCGTCATCTACTTGCCAGGTGTTATCCCGGTTTCCAACGTCGCCTGTGGAATTCCCAAATGACGAATAACCCTGGAGGTTAATGAGACTGATACCACGGTCGCCAAACGTGTTTTTTATACCGATAGCGGAAAGCAACGACGTTTCGGCTTCATTGCCACCGATTGCAACGCTGCGGAGAAACCCCGCTCGCAAAGTGTTCACCGCGCGCGGGCTCAAGGTCCAGGTGTGTTCCAGAGCCGCCAGACTAAAGTCGTTGAAGTATAGTGTCCCGCTGATCGGGTACAAACCGGGTTCATCGACCGGAGTGCTTTGCTGGAAGTACTGAAGAGAGAGTTGATGCTGGCGATTCGGTGCGAAGTCAACTCGCATACCCCCCTGATCGTCGTCCAGCGTGTTCCTCGGGTTACCGAACACGTTGCTAGGCTGGCTGGCGAGGCTGGAGCCGGGCAGGTAATAGGCCAGCAGACCGCGTGCCACTGGATTGATGCGGGCGACTGGAATAGTGTCGCCTGGGAATGGCAGTCTCCTTCCGGATGAAGCATTGAAGGTGAAGGGGTCGTAGACAACGTGACCAGTCTCGGCCATTTGTCCCTGGAACATGGCTGAAGTGGGACTATAACCTGCCGCCGTAAATGCCGTGAGTTCGCGAGTCCCTTCGTAAAAGCTGTAGAACCACGCCTTGTCGCGCCACAGCGGACCGCCCAGCGCAATACCGAACTGATTGCGCTTCAGATCTTCCGCACTGCTGGCAAAAAAGCTGCGCGCATCCAGAGCGCGATTGCGTAGAAACTCGAAGGCTTCGCCATGGAATTGGTTGCTTCCCGTTTTGGTGACGACGTTGACTATTGCCGTGCCGGGGCCTTGATCCGGCATGAGGAAGCTCTCCTGCACTTTGAATTGATCGATGGCGGCGAGCGACAGGCCCGCCACTAACTCACCATCTCGGGAGCCGCTCAGGTTGAAGCCGTTCAGAGAGTAACCCACGGATTGAGGAAATGTTGCAGGCAGCACAATCTCCCGTTCGGGAGGTCCGACATTAGCTGTGCTCAGGTTATTGGCGGAGCTGATGTCAGCCGCGCCACCCGCGAGCAGCGCCAATTGCAAGAACTCTCGGCCATTCAGTGGCAATCCCCGCACGCGCTCGGATTCGATGACAGCGCCGAGCGTGGTGGAGTCGCGATCGAATTCCGCATTGGACGGCGTTTTTACAGTGACAACTGTACGCACGTCTCCCACAGTCAACGTGATCGATAAAGTCGCTGTCTCTCCTACTTCGACAGTCAAGTCATCCATTTGGTAACCGCGGAACCCTGCCTTTTCCACGTATAGCGAGTAAGCACCGGCGAGCACCGAAGGGAAAAGAAACGATCCACTGTCATCGGTTTCAGAGGTGAGAACCAGCTGCTTGGATTTCTCCGTGAGAGCCACGTTGGCGCCGGCAATGGAACGCCCGGATGAATCGCGAATAATTCCTCCGACCGCGCCAGGTCCCAAATTGGCTCTGGCGGCAAAAGGCAAGACCAGCAACCCGAGGCCTATCACAAAAAGCGGACCTGCGTTGCCGGACATATTGCGGACTGGCAACCTGCTACGCAGAAGATGGGACACCCTCACTCCGTCCAGCGAATCAAGAAAGATTAGGCCAATGATAACCTGATGACACCAAAAAGGTGGTCTATGGATGAGCGGTTCTTCGACACAGTCGACCTTACTTCGTAAGGTGCTGTGGGCATTGCGCCTGCGAGGTCAGGCGGCAAGCGATTCGACGGCCCAGACGTTGCACGCGCTGATGCTGCTGCTTCTTCTGCTGCTTGCCATACACGATGGTCTCGCTGAGATCTTAAATCCTCATAAGCTTCTTATCACGATATTGGGGATTCCGATGATCTTTACTCCCGTCGCCGCGTTGGTATTACTGGCAAAGAACCACGTCCGCGCCGCCGGGGTTGTCTATCTGGTGGGAATGTGGGTCGCCTTCACGGCGATCATCTCCCTAAACGGGGGCATCCACCACGTGGGGCTGGCTGTTTACATTGCATTGGCGGTATCGGCCGCTTGGCTGTTCGGCTATGGCGCGGCACTCTGGACCGCGGGAATGTCGCTGTGCGCAACGCTTGTAATGGCGATTCTCGAAACGCAACACATCGGTTCATGGTGGAATTACCTTCCTGGCACGGCGTTCGGTGTCTGGATGTTGGTCATCGAGTCCACGCTGATGGGAGTCGTACCCGTAACTCTGGTACTAACGAACTTGCGAAGAGCTCTGGCGCAATCGCAGGCAGTCGAGGCTCAGCTCAAGTTACACCGACAACATCTGGAAGAACTGGTTGACCAGCGCACCGCAGAACTGATTGAGGCCCGTGACCAGGCTGAAATGGCGAATCAGGCCAAGAGCGAGTTCCTCGCGAACATGAGCCATGAGTTGCGGACTCCGCTGAATGCCATTCTCGGCTTTTCTGCGCTAGTCCGGGGCGATCCCAGCCTTCCGGAGAGACATCGGAGGGACCTGGACATTGTTAACCGCAGCGGTGAACATCTGCTGAGCCTCATTGACGACGTGCTAGATATGGCCAAGATTGAAGCGGGGCGCAATATCGTGGAGAAAACGTCGTTCGAGTTGGAGAATCTGCTACGCGATTCGGTGGAATTGATGCGACCGCACGCTGAGGAGAAACAGTTGAAATTGGTCCTTGACCAATCGGCTCTGATTCCTCGCTTTGTCCATGCCGATGCCGGTAAGCTGCGGCAAGTGCTGCTTAACCTGATTGGCAACGCGGTGAAATACACATCACAGGGCAGCGTCGTCGTGAGCGCGGACGCGAAGCTTTCCGGCAATGGGATCACGCTCATGCTAGAAGTAGCCGATACGGGAATCGGGATCGCACCCGAAGATCAGGTGCGCATCTTCGATCCTTTCGTTCAGGTCGGCAAGAAGCGCTCGCAAAAAGGTACGGGCCTAGGTCTGGCCATCTCGCGACGATTTGTGGAGTTAATGGGAGGATGCATTAGCTTGCAAAGCACGCTCGGCAGCGGATCCGTATTTCGGATTGAGCTGCCCATAGAGGAAATGGAAACGTCCGCTACTGCTACATCAGAAAATACCCGCAAACGGGTATTGCGAGTTGCGCCGGGCCAGCCGGATTATCGCATCCTGATCGTCGAAGATAAGGCCGAAAACTGGACACTCCTTAAGCGCATCGTTCAGGACGCCGGCTTTCAGGTTCGAGTGGTTCAAGATGGGGAGCAATCCCTTGAGCTGTTTGCTTCCTGGCGTCCGCACTTCATCTGGATGGACCTGCGCTTGCCAGGGATCAGTGGCGTAGAAGCCGCGCTGCGCATCCGGAGCCAGGAACGCGGGAACGAAGTAAAAATCGTAGCCGTAACCGCGTCAGCATTCTCTACCCAGCGCGATGCGGTCTTGGCGGCCGGCTTGGACGATTTCGTTCGGAAGCCTTACCGGCGCGAGGAGATTTTCGATTGCATGGCGCGCCTTCTCGGTGTGCGGTATTTGTACGCCGAAGACCAGGCGGGCGAGGTGTGCTCGTCCTTGCCTCCGAGTTCCCTTGCCGGGCTTCCGCCTGAGCTTCAAAAGGAGCTGGGAAATGCTGTCATACGGTTGGACATTGGCTCCATCACAAGAGCCATTGGGCACGTATCTGAACGCGATGCCGTCCTGGGGCGTGAACTAGCGCGCTACGCAAACCGATTAGACTACAGCGCAATACTCACTGCCCTTGAATCGGTTCGCCTCCGGGTGTTTGGAGACGGCGCATGAGGCTTGCTCGTGCTTCGGCCCCTTCACCTGACTGTCGAAATCTCCGGCTGCACTTAAGGCTGAAGAGCCAAGCGGCAGCCGAGCAGTATTAATACCAGCAGCAAACCGATTCGAAGAGGGCGCTGGTTTATACGTGTGGCGAGCACCGATCCCGTGATAGCACCAAAGACTCCGCCGATGGCCAGGTTGGTGAGTAATGAGGGATTGTAATTTCCGGCGCCCAGATGAATGGCGCCGCCGGCGATGGAGAGGCCCAGGCCGAAGCAAAGATCTGTTCCGATCACTTCAGCGGCTGTGAGCGGCGTCATGCCCAACAAAAGCAGCGAGCCGAGCGCGCCGGCCCCGGCGGAAGAAAAACCGACTTCTGCCCCAATCGGCAATGCCAGCCAGGGAAGGAGCCGGGAACGATCCTTGGGATTTTCATTCTTTGCTGGACGGAACACTCTATAGAGGCGTACCAGAGCCGTTACAACAATGAACACACCCAGAGCCGTGTAGATGACGTTCTGGTGAGGGCTCGTCTTGGCGCGATCCAGAAAGAGAGAGCCCAGGACCACACCGGGCAAGCCACCCAACAGCAGCAGCTTGAGAACTTTGAGGTTTACCTGGCGGCGCGCCGCATAGAACGGGACCGAGGCGATTTTCACCAGGGCGGAGAAGGTAAGGGCTGTTCCTACCGCTACGGCTGGCGAAACGTGGAGAAAGAGAATTAGTAGGGGAGTGGTCAGGGTTCCGGCGCCGACACCGGTCAGCGAGATGGCGACTGCAATTGCAAATCCGAGCAGAACCCCCATGTCACCGGGATTCAGCGATATGAATACCGCACTCGAGCTTTTGTCCAGCCCACCGTCCCGAGCGCGCATTTCCCGGATCGAGCGGGATCAGAGTACAGGGCTGGCATCCGACACTGGTGTACCCGTCGGCATATAAGGGGAGCAACGGAATGTCGTGTTTCCTCGCGAAGGCCCACACGTCTCTATCCTGCCAGTCGGCAAGCGGGCTCACTTTGACCAATTGCTTCCCGGAGGGTAGCGGGAAAAGATCGATGGGCTGCAGGTTGGCGCGCGTCGGAGATTGAACACGGCGTAGGCCGGTGAACCAGATCTTGTAATTCTCCAGCGCCGAAAACAATGGCCCTACTTTGCGAAGCTTGCAGCATTGATCGGGGCGGGAGCGGTACAACATCCCGAACTCCGCCTCCTGCTCGGCCACCGTCTTTGCGGGAAGCACGTTCACGAGATTCAATCCGTAGCGCCTGGTCATTTCGTCGCGATACCTATAGACCTCCGGAAAATGATATCCCGTTTCGAGAAACAGAACCGGAATGTTCGGCAGGTTTTCGCGCACAAGCTCGAGGGCGACCATGTCTTCCGCCTGAAAGCTACACGTAAAGCACGCCACACCGTCATTTTGAAGCGCGGCCCTGATGTGCTGCCGGGCCTCGGCCGTTTTTGTTGCCAGGCTGGCGTATTCAGGAATCATAGGACGTCCAGGCGGTTAAGAAGACTCAGCAAGGCTTCGAGGGTTTCAGGATCGCTGGCGATGCCCGACCGGGCAGCCCTCACCGTTCCGGGCAGCGAAACAATCAACGAACCGTCTTCGATCCGCCAGGCTACCTCATCCTCTACTGAGAGCGGCACCGTCGCGGCGGAAGAGTTCGGACCGGAAATCATCCCGGCGGCAACGGTGGCATTGGTGGCCGGATCAACCAGAATGAAACTGCCGGTGACACGATTCTCCTGATACGGATCGAAGCACAAGGGGCGAGCTGTTTCAATATCGGCCACGCCAATGGCGTTCATCTCCAGACTATGAACGGGTTCGTGCTGCTGGGTGTTGATGTTGACGGCGTGTTGGATACGAACAATCGAGCTCCACTCCTGGCGCGTAGTGTGCTTCAGCCGGTAGCGTTTGGCCTCCCGGCCCGGCTCCTGATGCAGCCAGACCAGCGTCGCGCGAATGGAACTCCCGACATGAGGCAGATCGTCGGAAGCCACAATCACGTCGCCACGAATAATGTCGATTTCATCTGCAAGCGTCAGCGTAATTGCCTGGCCTGCGGAGGCTTCATCCAGTTCTCCATCAAAGGTGCTGATGCTTTCGATCGTTGTGGACCGGCCGGATGGCATGATCGTGACCGGCGCGCCCACCCGGATTCTGCCGGATGCCACTGTTCCCGCGTAGCCCCTGAACTCCTGGTCGGGCCGCACAACACGCTGCACGGGAAAACGGAAGCGAGCATGTTGGGATCTGGTTTCGACCTCTACCGTCTCTAGGAAATTCAGCAGCGTAGGACCCTTGAACCAGCGCATACGGCTGCCTGGCAGGACAACATTGTCACCGACCAGCGCGCTGACAGGAATGAAGCGAGCCTCTATGTCTTCGAAACGGGTCAGGAATTTGCGGAAGGAGGCTTCGATCTCGTCGAAAACGGTCTGATCGTAACCGACCATATCCATCTTGTTCACCGCGACGGCCAGATGCTTGATGCCGAGCAGGGCGGCAACCGAGGCGTGGCGGCGGGACTGCGGCAAAAGGCCCTTCCGAGCATCAACCAGAATCACAGCCAGGTCTGCCGTGGAGGCGCCCGTCACCATGTTGCGCGTGTACTGCTCATGACCGGGCGTGTCGGCGATGATGAACTTACGGCGGGGCGTAGCGAAATAGCGGTAGGCGACGTCGATGGTGATTCCCTGCTCGCGCTCGGCGCGCAAGCCGTCCGTCAGCAGGGAGAAGTCGATGGGCCCGGCGTTGCGGCCAACCGATGCCTTGGTCACGGATTCGAGCTGATCGTCAAAGACGCTCTGGGAATCGTAGAGCAGGCGGCCGATGAGCGTGGACTTGCCGTCGTCCACGCTGCCTGCCGTCGTGAACCGCAGTAGGCCTTTGGTCTGTTCCTGTTGCAGGAATCTATCGAAACTTTGGTCCACAGAAAGGAGAGTCGCTGCGCTCATTTAAAAATAGCCCTCCTGCTTTTTCAGTTCCATTGAGCCGTCCTGATCATGGTCGATAACCCGGTTCTGGCGCTCGGACCTGCGCACACTCAGCAACTCCTCGATAATCTCCGGCACCGTTTCGGCATCGGACCGAATCGCGCCCGTGCACGGGCTGCACCCGAGCGACCGCATGCGGCATTTTACGAGCTTCGGCTGCTCGCCCGGGAGGCGGCGTACGATGTCCTGTTCGACCGGCAACAGAGACTCCCCGCGCACCAGCATGGGCCTCAATTTAGCGAAATAGAGAGGCACCACTGGGATGTTTTCGGCGTGAATGTAATGCCAGACATCTACCTCGGTCCAGTTCGAAAGCGGAAATACCCGCAGGCTCTCGCCGGCGTTGATTCGGGTGTTGTACAGGCTCCAAAGCTCAGGACGCTGGTTTCGAGGGTCCCACTGGCCGCGCGGATCGCGGAACGAGAAGATACGCTCCTTTGCGCGCGAGCGCTCCTCGTCGCGCCTGGCACCGCCAACCGCCGCGTCGAAGCCGCCTTCTCGAAGGGCGTCCAGAAGCGCAGTCGTCTTCAGTGCGCCACAACACCGTTGGGTCCCCCACGTAAATGGAGTCGCTCCCTCTTCCAGAGCCTTGCGGTTCGTGTGGACAATCAGTTTGACGCCCAGCTCGGCCGTATAGCGGTCGCGAAACTCGATCATTTCGCGAAACTTGTAGCTGGTATCAATATGAAGCAGCGGGAATGGGATGCGACCGGGATGAAAGGCTTTCTGGGCGAGGCGCAGCAGCACCGAAGAATCTTTCCCGACAGAATAAAGGAGTACCGGGCGCTGGCACTCGGCGACAACTTCGCGGAGAATGTGAATACTCTCCGCTTCGAGCTTTCGGAGATGGGTTAGCGTAGCCAACATGAAAAGAATATCATAAACTCTATAAAGTCGATGGGGGATGGGGTATTGCTATGCCGTCCCCCTGGCACCTCGTATCATACTGACGTACAGTATCTAACGGGTATTTAGGAAAGGAGCGCAGATGAGCAGTTCCACTACACGCCGCGACGTGCTGGGTCGCGCGGGGGGCCTTCTGGGAGCGCTGAGTCTTGCGGACCGGACGCAGGCGGCAGGCTTTGGGAAATACGACCAAACTCCAGTGGAAACCCCGGGAGGAGACTACTACGACAAGCTGGGCGTTACGAAGATCATTAACGCGGCCGGGACGTATACGATTCTGACCGCCTCGACGATGCCTCCCGAGGTGCAGGCTGCGGTGGCGCAGGCTGCCAAGCATCCGGTGCGCCTCCTGGATCTACAGAAGAAGGCGGGCGAGTACCTGGCGCGGCGTTTGCGTTGCGAGGCGGCTATGGTCACCGCCGGCGCGTCTTCCGCTTTAACTTTAGGCACGGCGGCCTGCATCGGCGTGATAAATAACGCTCCAATTCAGGCTGTACCGAGCAAGGTAGCCGGATTGCGCAAGAACGAAGTGATCATTCAGAAAGCGCACCGCTACAGCTACGACCACGCACTAGAGAACTGCGGGGCGAAATTCGTCGAAGTCGAGTCGATGGAGGACTATCAAAGAGCATTCGGCGACACGACGGTCATGGCGCACTTCTTCAATGCAGCCGAAGGTGGCCAGATTGGCCGGGAAGATTGGATTCGCGTAGCACACCAGCATGGCGTGCCGTGTTTCAACGATGCGGCGGCCGACGTGCCTCCCATTTCGAATCTTTGGAGCTATACGCAGATGGGATTCGATCTGGTTACGTTTTCGGGCGGTAAGGGCATTCGCGGGCCACAGAACGCGGGTCTATTGCTGGGAAGAAAGGACCTGATTGCCGCGGCCGCGGCCACCAACAATCCATTTGACGAAGGCGTCGGGCGAGGCATGAAGGTTGCCAAAGAACAGATTGTCGGTATGGTGGCGGCAGTGGATTGGTTTCTCAGCCAATCGGACGAAGCGATGGAGGCCGAGTACCGCCGCCGGGCGGATCGAATCTGTGCCGAGCTCAAGTCGATTCCGACTCTGGAATCGAGCATCGTGATTCCCGCAGTCGCGAATCATGTGCCGCATCTGCTGCTCCGGTACGATCAGCAGCGGGTTAGCATCGGGCCGCGCGCAGTTGCACAACAATTGCGCGAAGGGAATCCGAGCATTGAGCTCAATCCGTCGACGGGACGGCGAGAGGGTTCGGCCGGGTTGCATTCGGATGAGAACACGATCGTGGTGGGTGTCTGGATGCTCGAACCGGGCGAAGATGCGATCGTCGCACGACGCCTGCGCGAAGTGCTGTCGGGAGCGGTGAGGAGTTAAACCGGTTCTGGACCCATCTTCTTCTGGACCCATCTTCGGCTAAGCCGCTGGGCAGCTGGGCGTGACGCTCTCGAGGGAACTTATGGCTGGCAACGCTAAAGCGCGGGCCACGGTAATCAGAGCTGGATTTTGGAGAAAAAATAGCTGCCGAGGACCATCAGGACCACAGCGACGCAACAGAGGACCAGAATGTCTGTTGCGACGCCGAAGTGCGAAACACCAATCAGCGCGGAACGCAATCCATCGATGCCATAGGACAACGGGTCAAATCTGGTGACGACCGACAGAGCCTTGGGAAGATTCGTAAGCGGAAACAACGCTCCGGAAAGAAAGAAGATCGGCATGACCAGGAAATTCATGATCAGCTGAAAGCCCTGCATATTTTCGAGCTTCGATCCAATGGCAATGCCGAGAGAGGCGAATACCGTTGCGATCAGCGCCATGAAAAGGAGTGCAATCGGAATTGCCACAAGATTTCTAGGCCGAAACCCGACCAGCAGACACGCTACCACTACCAGCAAGCCTTGCAAGATAGCAACCGTTGCGCCCCCAAGCGCCTTTCCGGCCATGATCTTCATGCGAGGAACGGGGGCAACCAGTGTTTCTTTGAGAAATCCAAACTGACGGTCCCACAAAAGTCCGATTCCAGAAAAGACGGAGCTGAACAGCACCGTCATGCCAATCACTCCGGGAGCGACAAACTGCATGTAGCTTCCGTTTCCTGCTTTCCGAAAGACTGGTTCGAGACCAAAGCCGAGGGCGAGCAGGTAAAGCATCGGCTGGCCGAGTGAGGCGACGATTTGCGCTCTCGACCGAAAGTAACGTTTCAATTCACGAAGCCAGAGAATGTAAATGGCACTCATTATCGTTTATTGGTCCACATACGCGCGAACTGACGTAGCTGGTCGGTAGAAGTCGCTCTCTCGTCGCGAATGGACGTGCCGGTAAGAGCCAGAAAGGCGTCTTCGAGCGAATCCCCGCCGGTTTGTTGCTTCAACTCCTGAGGAGAGCCTTGGGCTACGATCCGGCCGTGGTCAATGATTGCAATCCTTTCAGCAATCCGGTCTGCCTCATCCATGTAGTGAGTGGTCAGAAAGACGGTCACGCCTTCGCTTTGATTCAAGTTCCTGACCTCGGTCCAAAGTTGATTTCTGCTTTGCGGATCCAATCCCAGCGTGGGTTCATCGAGAAACAGGATTTTCGGCGTGTGCAGAAATCCGCGCGCGATTTCCAGCCGTCTTTTCATGCCGCCGGAAAATGTTTTCACCAGATCCTTGCGGCGATCCCAGAGCTCGAAGGTATTTAGGAGGAATTCAATGCGCTCGGCACGCAGCTTGCGCGGCACGTGGTAGAGAACGGCATGAATGTCCATGTTTTCGTAGGCAGTCAGCTCGCTGTCCAGGCTCGGGTCCTGGAAGACGATGCCAAACCGGCGGCGCGCTTCATTTTGCCGCACAGCCGGGTCCAGGCCGTCTAGCTGGATGTGGCCGCTGGTGGGCTTCAACAAGGTCGTCAGCATCTTAATCGTCGTCGTCTTCCCCGCCCCATTCGGTCCGAGGAACGCGAAGATTTCGCCCTTCCGCACTTCGAAGGAAATATCGTTTACTGCAGTGAAGTCGCCAAACGTTTTAACCAGGTTCGTTACTTTAATCACAATCCAGTTTCCGGGAGCAAATTCATACTAAACAGCGCCAGTTTCGGCAGTCAAGGCCAGGCAGGCGAATCCGAATCAAAACCGCTTTTCGCCAGAACAATTTTGGGTGAAAATGTATTGAGGAAAGCTTGTGGAAATTGAAGAGCGCGAAAGCGGCGAGGATGCAAGAGACTGGCGATTGGCTTGTGAATTGAAAATTTCCAACGGATTTGTGCTTGAGAAGTGCCGCCCGGCTCGGTTAAGTTAAGCGGGTCCCCTTATGGCTGTGCGCGACATCAGCATCGATCAGCCGCTGCCCGACAACCTGGACGCCGAGCGCTTCGTACTGGGCGCCATCATGAGCAGCGAGACCGCGTATCTGCAGGCTGCCGGCACCTTAATCGCCGACGACTTCAGCCTCGAAAAGCACAGACGGATTTTCCTGCGCATGGGCGAACTCCATGAGCGCGGCGAAAGAATAGACCGGGTTACGCTCGCCAACGAATTAATGAAGCAGGGCCAACTGGAGTCCGTCGACGGCTTGAGTTACCTGGTCTCACTCGATGACGGGCTGCCGCAACTGCATAACCTGGACAGCTATGTCGCAATCGTAAAGGAGAAGGCGCTCCTGCGCCGGATCATCACGGTTTCGCAGGATACGATCGTTCGCTGTCTCGCGCTCGAAGAAGACCCGCAACAGATTCTGGGAGCGGTTGAAGATGCTTTCATAAGGTTGGGCGACACGCAACCGAAAAACGCGCTCGCCAGCCCCGCGCAGATCATTAGCGAGTACGACGGCGGCATTAACGCGTTTCTGGATGCGAGCAAACGCATTAAGGGGATCAGCACAGGGTTCTTGAAATTCGACGAGATGACTGGCGGGCTGCGCGAAGGGGAGCTGTTCATTTTAGCCGCGCGGCCGGCTATGGGGAAAACCGCATGGGCTCTGAACGTGGCACAACACGTTGCAACCAACTCAAAGAATCCGAAAGCAGTGGCCGTATTCTCGCTCGAGATGTCGAGGGAATCGCTGCTTACTCGCATGATCTGCGCGGCGGCACGAGTGGACCAGCAGCGTTTTCGCGCCGGCTATCTCAACCAGGATGAGCGGCGCGCACTGCAGGAGGCGCTGCATCGTATTGTGGAAGCGCCGCTTTATCTGGACGATACGGCGGGCACGAATCTGATGGACGTGCACTCGAAATTGAGGAGGCTGCAAGCCGAGCAGGACCTTGGGCTGGTGATCATTGATTACCTGCAATTGATGCAGGGACGCGGCCGGTTCGAGAATCGCGTACAGGAGATCAGTTCGTTGTCGCGAGGAATGAAGCTGATGTCGAAGGAACTACGTGTGCCCTTCCTGGTGTTGTCACAGTTGAGCCGCGCGCCGGAAACAAGAACAGGCGATCACCGGCCGATGTTGAGCGATCTGAGGGAATCGGGGTCCATTGAGCAGGACGCCGACCTGGTTGCCTTCATTTTTCGCGAGGAGGTTTACCGACCCGATAAGGAGAGCCTGAAGGGACTGGCTGAGCTCCTCCTGGCAAAGCAGCGCAACGGCCCTACGGGCCGTGTAAAGATGGCGTTTCTAAACCGATATACGAAATTCGAAAACCTGGCTTCGGATACGGGTGAAGACACGGCCCCGTTCGAATAAGAGGCGGCAAGCCTAACCGCGATCCGGCACTGGGCAAGATTGGACGCAGAGCCCGTAAGAATAGTTCTCGGACGAGAATGAAGCAAACACCGATTTCCGATTTCATCAAGCATCATTTCCGGCATTTCAACGCTGCGACCCCTGGTGGAGGCTGCGGAAGGATATATCGAGCACCTGGCTAAAGGCGGAAAAATATTCCTCACGCTGGCCGGCGCAATGAGCACCGCGGAGTTAGGCATCTCGCTAGCGGAGATGATTCGGCAGGACAAAGTTCACGGAATTTGCTGCACAGGGGCGAATCTGGAAGAAGACGTATTCAACCTTGTAGTGCATAGCTTCTACGAACGAGTACCGAACTGGCGGGATCTGAGGCCGGATGACGAACAAGCCTGTTGAAGCGTTATATGAATCGCGTCACGGACACATGCAGTCCGGAAGAAGAGGCGATGCGCCGGATCGAGGGCTCGATTTTGCAGGAGTGGACGGCTGTGGATCAGCGAAGAGACCGGCTGTTTCCGCACGAATCTTTTTATCGCATTCTCCGCACATCCGATCTCCAGAAGAGCTTTCGGATTGACGTTAAGAATAGCTGCTGTATGCGGCGATGGAACGCGATCTGCCTCTGTTCGTGCCTGGTTGGGAAGACTCGACGTTGGGGAACATGTATGCGGGTCATTGTGTATCGGGCGATATCTGGAATGTGCACACGGTCCGCATGGGAATCGAGTACATGATGGAGCTGGCGGATTGGTGCACCAACACTACGAAGCAATCCTCAATCGGCTTCTTCCAGATCGGCGGCCGCATCGCGGGTGATTTCCCGATTTGCGTGGTACGCATGCTGCGACAGGATCTGGAGCGTCGTAATACACCGCTGTGGAGCTATTTCTGCCAGATTAGCGATTCGACGACAAGCTACGGTTCTTATTCGGGCGCAATTCCGAATGAAAAGATCACCTGGGAGAAGCTTGGCTTTGACACACCGAAATATGTGATCGAGTCGGACGCCTCGATTGTTGCACCCTTGGTGTTCGCGGCCGTGCCGGGATGGTAGGGCTTGGTAGGTTGGGACAGGTTGCGGTGCGGTGAGGTGCGAGAGCGGTTGAATCGGGCGG
>DATBHS010000084.1:0-9053 GCA_036557345.1 Bryobacteraceae bacterium | reverse complement strand
AAATACATGGCTGGGAACAACCGCCCGGTCGTCAACCCATCCATAGTTCGCCAATATCCTCGTACCGGTTACCGGGCTGACTGCCTTCACGTTCGCGCTCGCGATGTTGTAAGTGCCGGAATTCAGGAACCGCCGCTGATTCTCGGAGTCGCTCCCCAAGCCCATCGGATCACCAGTGAAACCTCCCATACGGCCGTAAGCGATAGCGACATCGATCGTATCTTTCAAACGTTGATCGACCGAGGTCAGATAGCCATGCTGGCGGTAGCTGCCGATGTTGTATGTCGACGTGCGGGAAACTCCATCCGAAAGCAGATCATTTGAATCGAGCAGTGACAGATCGCCATCGACGTTCATGCGGCCGTTCGTTACTTTCTCAAAAAACGCGCTCGCCGCGTAAGTACGCGAACCGGACACTCTGGTAAAACCAGCTTCGTAATTTTCGGTCCGCTGCAACTCGAGCTGGCCCTCTCGAACGGAAATTTGCGGCAACCGCGCCAGCGCATTCACCGCACCGATCAGGTCCTCGTTCTGAG
Source organism: Bryobacteraceae bacterium (assembly GCA_036557345.1). Lineage (GTDB taxonomy): Bacteria > Acidobacteriota > Terriglobia > Bryobacterales > Bryobacteraceae > Bog-105. The sequence continues at coordinate 8,517 of DATBHS010000084.1, read as the reverse complement.
ACCGAACTTCCGCAGCGGACTGAGATTGCTGCTGATGCGCATTGAGCTCGTCGGGCCGGCCGCCGTCGCTATACGCTGCGACGATTTGTCCAACCCGGCCGATACCCACGGTGATCCGCGCGAACGGGCTGATCCTACTGGTGTGCTGGAGATAATCGACCGACTCGCCGGTCATACCGTATTCGATGTGTACGTTGTCAAGCGGATCGGCAGTGTTATAAAAGCTCAGCGACATCGTTCGCAATTCCGGGATGGGTGAACCCGCGCCGGTGCCCTCTGAAAACTGTCCATTCGCGGATTGCGGACCGACGCGGCCCAGTTGCGATATGGTCAGGGTTACTTCCGGAGGATTGTTCAATAGCCCCGCATCCGCGTTGCGGCTATATATTGCGCACAGGCCCATGGCGGATGGACCCGCAAGCCCGCTCTGGCCATAGGTGCCGGCGAGCTGAACCTGGTTCTTACCCATGACATTGGTGGAAAGAGCAAATCCCGTCCCCAAATCGGTACCGGCCGAGTCCGAATCAATTAAGCCGCCATCGCCGCCCGATACCGAAACCATGGCATGCGTGCCCGAGAAGATGCGCGGATGCAGCCCATGTTTTTGGGGGTCTAGCTCAGCAGACGCGGACAGGTCCACTGGCAGGAAACGCGTGATCGGCCGTATCGCCGCGGACGAGCGAAGAACCCATTTCCAATCGTCGGTCATGGCTTGGGTCGGCAGGCTGTAGGTCACCTCAATGCTGCTGAACAAAGTGGCCAGATGGATCTGAAGAATACTGTCGACTCCGGGCTTCACCGGAACCTTGTCCCGAGAGACCGGCAGAAAGCTGGCCAGGGAGACCTGGACGGAATAAAAATCAGCCGGCAAGTTAGCAAAGGCAAACCTCCCGTCAGGCGCCGTCAGAGTCTTCCCCACACGCCGCTGGTACTTGTTGAAAAGCAGAACGGTTGCCCCCATCTGAGGAGTTCCGTTCGCATCCAGGACATTTCCCAGCAGATTTCCGGTAACGGGCAGGGACAAGTCGGCACCCGAGGCCCAGTTGGGGACAGCCAGAAAGCCTAACAGGGTAACCCCGGCCAACGCGACCGTTGTAGCGAATTGTCTACTCGCGAAACCCGACTGCAATTTGCCCTTTCGCGCTCTCACGTCTAAGGCTAGCCGCGATACCTATGATGTTACCGTAAATTCGGCCGACGGGGTGATGCTCTGGTTCTTGAGCGAGTCTGTAACCTTCAGTACCAACTTGTATTTGCCCGGAGCCAAACCCTTCAGCTTCATCTGTTTCTCGGCGGTTACCAGGAACGGCGAAGCGTTCTGGATGTTCTTGATGTCGTCGGTCACCGTCGCGACCGTCTTGTTATCGGCGACATTGACCACATCGTATTCAATCGTGCCCTCCGGCTTCTTGGTCTTCTGGTCCATGCCGAGGTTGTAAAACTCGGTGTAGATTCCCATCGTTTCGCTCTGCTTGAACGTATTGTTCACGCGAGGCCGAACCTTCGAGCTGCGAATCACAAACTGACCCGTTCCAATACTATTGGTGGGTACGCGCTCCAGCTCATCGGCCAGAATGACGCTGCTTGCGGCGAGCTGGTCCTCATCATAATGAGGCACAACCAACGCTGTTTCGTAGTTATTGACCGTATTGCCGACCGTATCTTTTGCGACGATATTCAGCCGGTAGGTGCCGGGGGCCAGCGGAATCCGCTTGGAGTAAATCTGAGAACCGTTCATCGCCTGCTGCAACATCTCGGCGGGTAACTGGGCGCTCACCGTGTCTTCAAACCAGTTGACCGAGCGGCGGGTCAAGGTTGTGATGCGGCCATAAATGTTCACCGTCGCTTTCGCCACCTTGTCCTTGGTCTCAAAATTCAGGTCGCTGTTTTTGAACTGAACCGTGACATTGGCGTAAACGGTCGCGTCTGTTACGCGGATAAAATCCGAGCGGACCTGCATTGGCAGCGTGTTGTAACGAATGTTCGAACTGACGATCGCGTCCAGGTCTTTGAACTTTATGGCAGGCGCCTTCATCAGGTTCGCGTACTGTTCGAGGCGCGTGAATTCATTCATGCTCTCGGGCAGGGGCTGATTTCCGGTACCAAGGTGCGTGCCATCGGTCCGTTGGAAGCGTTGTGTCTTATCGGCCATGCCCATCTGTTCCGCCATCGTCAAACCCGCGCCGGGCACATATAAGAGCGCATCCTTCTCTCCGGGATCCAGGCTGATGTGATATTCGCCGGTCATCGTCTGGTCCACAAACTCAATGATCACGTTGGTTCCCACGCCGTCGATATACCGGTAGCGCCAGTCTTCAAACGGATAGGTGGAGGTCTCGCCGCCGCCTTCTTCGATCGGCCGCTCATAGCTGCCGCCTGAAGGATGGGAATCGATCTCATCCGGGGCGCCGTATTTGATATAGATCATGCCCCGATCCGTTTTCCATCCCGGAATGCCCGATGCGTAGTGGTCGTTGGCGTACGCAATCCGGCGGTAGTGTTCTTCCTTGTACTCGTTCTCTTCCGTATCCGGAGTCGGGTCGCGCCGTAGCCAGAACTGTTCTACAAACTGCTGCCGCTCCTCGTCCGTCCTCAGCCGTTTGAAAGCCTGCTTCTCCTCGTCCGTGATGATGTAGACGACATCTTCGTTCATCCACTTCTTCCAGGGGCCGGCAAGCTCCTTTTCGAGCTGTTTTTGCTTTTTGGCGATCTGTTTCTTGCTCAGCGGTTTCGCGACGGTTTGATCGGTGGAGCTGCTGGAACTGCTGGAGCTGTCTTGCGGAGTTTTATTTTGCGCCGCACCGGTCCCGGCAAGCAGGGCGAATGCGGCGATGCCAACCAGAAACTGCAAACGGAAGGCAGGCGAAGGCTTCATAACGGAGAAAACCACCTCTGTAGACTCTTGAGGGCTACACCATTCAGTCTAAGTGCGTTTCTATTCAACGTCAACGCCGAGACGTGCCGGGCCGTTTTCGCGTTCCAGGAGAAACTGACCGAGCCGCGACCAACGGGAGCGGAATCTTGACATCCACTCGCTCCATCCCCCGTCCGGCTCTCCCCGGTACACTCTCTCCCGGTGGCACCTCAGCCTTCATTCCTCCTATATTCTGTAGAAAACTTCAAAAATGGAGATCCGAGACCCGTCTCCGATCGGAGTTCGCGCTGCCAGAACGTACTTTCAGCAGCAACATATGTATCTGGCTGTGAATGGTGCCCCGCGTGCAAACACAGGATACTCTGTAAGTAGGTCAGGGCTATCGCGATGAGTGATACCACTCGTCCAGGTGTCTCGTGAGCGAACCGAAGAACCAATTCGCGGGTACTTTGCTGCTCATCCTTACGGTGGCCGCGGTCATCGCCGCCGTTTTGAGCCTGCAGCACCTGCGCACATATCCGCTTCACGACGATGGAGTTGCCTGGGTCGACCAGAAGCTGGCGAATGGCCACGCCGCAGTGGTGGCAGCATATATAACACCCGGCGGAGCGGGGGACAAGGCTGGAATCCGGCAGGGGGATCAATTGCTGAAGATCGCCGGCTTTCCGATTGGAAATTCAATCGACGTTCCGCGAGCGCTGTGGCAGGTCCCGCTTATGGGACAGACCCACTATACACTCCGCCGGAACGGGATCGACTTTCAGAAAGATAACATCTTTATTCAAGCCGCCCCGCGCGATTCCGCGCTCTACTACCAGTACTGCGTAGGCTTTTTTTACCTCGCTATCGGCTTTTTTGTTTATTTTCGCCGGACCAGCGCGGCCAAGGCGCTGTTGTTCTTTCTCCTCTGCCTGAGCTCGTTTATCGCTTCGTGTTTCCACTATTCGGGGAAGCTCAACACCTTCGATGAAGCGATGTATTGGGGCAATCTGGCAGCGGGCCTGATCGCGCCGGCCATTTTCCTTCACTTTTGCCTCACGTTTCAGGGGCGTCCGCGCATCTTGCAGCGGCGTGGCGGGTGGTTTGTGCTGTACCTTCCCTCACTTCTCTTGCTGGGGCTCGTGGCGGCGGTCGCTGAAGGAGTGCTCAAGTCCTCCACCTCGCTGCTCGAGATGCGCTGGTTTCTTGACCGCCTGATGCTCGCTTTTCAGATGGTGTTGTATTTTGCGGGCGCGGTGGCTCTGGCGGTCGACTTCGCGCAAGCGGATGATCCGGTTGCGCGCCGCCAGTTGAAATATCTGCGTAACGGAGCGTTCCTGGGGCTTCTGCCGTTCACATGTCTCTACGCGCTGCCGTACGTTTTCGGCGCGATACCGACGCACTTGATGAATCTGAGCGTCCTCTCGATGGGACTGATTCCTCTCACCTGGGCTTACGCCATTACGCGGTACCGCCTGATGGACGTGGACATTATCTTTCAGCAGGGATATGTCTACACGCTCGCGACTCTGGCTGTTATCGGAACGTTCTACGGGCTCATTTTCCTCATTTTCAATACCAGCACGATTTCGGCGCCGGCTTTTGTCGTGCTAATTGCAATCGCAACGTTCCTCTTCCAGCCGATCAGACGCTGGATTCAGGAGCAGTTAGACCGCTGGGTGTTCTATCGTGATCGCTACGATGCCAGGCGTACGCTGGTTGAATTCGCGCGCGAGCTGAGCTCGGAGACCGACCAGAACGTCATGCTGGCGCAGGTATCAGAGCGGCTTCTGCGGACGCTTTCTATTCAGCAGATTGGATTCTTTCTCGTGGACGAGCCCTCCGGGAAGCTGCATCTCCATTCGCTGACGCAGAAATCGGGGAAGCCGCCAAAAAACATCACGCATCCGCTCGACCTGAGGTTTTTGGAGCAGTTTGGCGATCGCCCCTACATTTTCTTTGAACGGCCCAGGCACCTGCGGGACATCGTCACCGAAGAGTGGCCCGCCTCGGTACGCGACACGATCGCCGAACTCGATTTCACCTACTATGTGTCCTGCAAGTCGCGCGGCAAGACAATCGCGTTCTTTGGAGTAAGCCGTACGACCGAGGGCGATTTCCTGTCCAGCGACGACATCGAGCTTCTGGTTACTCTGTCGAACTATGTAGCCATCGCCATTGAGAACGCGCGGCTGTACAGCTCACTGCAACGCAAGGCAGACGAGTATGAGCGACTGAAAGAGTTCAGCGAAAACATTGTCGAATCCATCAATGTCGGAATTTTGGCCGCCGGGCTTGACGATTGCGTGGAGAGCTGGAATACGCAGATCGAAAAGCTGACCGGCATCCCACGCGAGCAGGCCATCGGACGCCGCCTTTCGGAGCTGTTTCCGGCTGAATTAGCCGATAAGTTCGACGAACTCCGTGGCGACGAACGCGTCTATAACCTTTACCGCGTCGCCCTGCGCCCGCGCGAACAGAGCCACGATCAGGGGCGTCCTCTGGGCCGAGCGGTTGGCGACGTCCCGCACAATGGCCACGGCGGCCTCGAGCTTACCAGGCCGTCCCGGCAGCCTCGCGAGTCCATCGTGAACCTCGCGATCGCTCCTCTGGTATCGAAAGAACTCAAGCAGATTGGCCGCCTCATTATTTTTGATGACGTCACCGACCGCGACGAACTCGAGCGCAGATTAATGCAGGCCGATAAGCTCAGTTCGATCGGTTTACTTGCGGCCGGCGTCGCTCATGAGGTGAACACGCCGCTCGCGGTCATTTCCACGTACGCGCAGATGCTCGCCAAGCAGGTTTCTGGCGACGATCACAAGGCCAAGCTGCTCGAGAAGATCGCGAAGCAGACCTTCCGGGCAAGCGAGATAGTGAATTCGCTGCTGAACTTTTCGCGCACATCGCCGACCGATTTTACGGAACTCGACCTGAACCGCGTCATCCGCGAAACCGCCATGCTGGTGGAGCACCAATTCAACCGCGCGGGCGTCGTTACCTCCATGAGCTTTGCAGACGAGCTGCCGGTGATTCGAGGGAATGCCGGCAAACTGCAACAGGTTTTCCTGAACCTCTTCATCAACGGACGAGATGCCATGCCCGCCGGCGGAAACTTGACGATCCGTACTTGGGCCGAAAGCGGTTTTGCTCATGTCGAAGTGGCCGACTCGGGGAACGGAATCGCGCCGGAGCACCTGGCTCGCATCTATGATCCGTTCTTTACGACCAAGGGGCCCAAGAAAGGAACGGGCCTCGGCCTCTCCATCACCTACGGCATCATACAGGAGCACAACGGGATCATCGAGGTGGACAGCGTCGTGGGCCGCGGGACCCGGTTCCGGTTGGAGTTTCCGGGAGTTGGAACGCGACCGGCTAGGCTGGCCGAGCCGCACCGCGAAGCGCTCCCGGCCTGATGGGCTTTAAAGTTCAGAGCTTGATGTCGCCTGCCATCAACCCGCCCCACCCGGGAAGCGCACCGGATGCTTGACTCGGCGCTTCGAGAAAGGCGCGCGCCACTGCGAAGAGCCCTTTCTGGGGAATGAGGAGATCTCTCAGCTCCGCCTGCCGGGAGAGCGGTCCGACAGGTCCTAGGTCCTGTCCTTTTACGACGGCACGGCTCGAATCAATCAACCACACACGCTGCGGATTCGCGATGAACTTGTGGCCATTTGGAGTTTTCCCGGTGAAATTCACTTTGCCGGTTCCTAACGCGAGCCGTGCCGCGGCGCCCATTGCATTCAGCACGGATTTGCGCTGCCACCAGGAGTCGGGTACGAGCCCGGCGGCTGCGCTCATCAAGCAGGTCGACAAAGATTCGGCGAGTGCCACTTCCCAATGAACCGATGTGCCGGCTTGTACGGTGAACTGAGTTGGGCCCGTCCATTCGATCTCAATGGGCACAACGATGTTGTGCGCGATTTCGCCTCCAAAGTAACGCGCGCACCCCAACTCCGGGTAGACAGTGGAGTAGAAGGTCCAAATGCCGGATGGGTCGCGGTGCCATACGGACGTGTAGCCGGGCCCAACCGAAGACGCCATGAATCTGCGCAAAGCTAAGACGTGTCCCGAGCGGAACGGCAGCCCCATCACTGCGTATCCGGCGAAACGGTCACCTTCCCCGGCTGGCAAGGCTGGATTCATTTCGATCTGATCAACAATTTCTTTGGGTTTCATGGGTGGTCTCCTCAGGCGGCTCCCTCAATGCTCGCGGCCGGGGAACGGGATGGAATCTCAACTCTTCGCGGAATTCCCGGTACAATCATCGGCACCTGCCGGCGATATGCCGCATACTCGGGGTGCTTCGCCATCAAGTCGCGCTCTTCAAGCTGGATCGCAACGATGATGTAAACCGTCGTGACAAGCGCGAAGACCAGATGGGTCACGGTCATTGTCGGCGTACTCCAGAAGACGACAATCCAACCTACATAGAGCGGATGACGGACGATACGGTAAAGTAGCGGCGTCGCAAACTTCAAATCGGATTGAGGCTTTCTCAGTAGCTCGCGCCAGACCTGCCGCATGCCGAACAGGTCAAAGTGGTTGATGACAACCGTGGCGAGCAGAACGAGTGCCCAGCCGAAGGCGTACCCGGCGTAAAGGAATGCTATTCCAGGTTCGCTTTGAACGTTCCACAGAATTCCGCCGAGCGGTCTCCACTGCCAAAACAGAAGCCCAAGCGCAAGGCTGCTTGCAAGAACATAGGTGCTGCGTTCCGCCGAGGCGGGCACAACTTGCGTAAGGATACGCTTAAACGCCGGCCGGGCCATCACGCTGTGTTGCAACGCGAAAAGCGACAACAGTCCGAGATCTATCAATAGGGCCGTTCGCCAGGGACAGTTGACTTGAGAATCCATGGACTTCGGCACGGCAAAGTTCCCAATAAATCCGATTGCGTACAGAAACGTAGCTAGAAAGACCGCGTAGCTCGCGGCTCCGTAGAGAAAAGTGAAAATGCGCGTCATACTGCGTTGCCTCCTTGCGTGGCCTCCGCGATCAAAAATATTCGGGAGTCCCTTCAGGTCTACAATTGTGCAGTGCGCCTGCCGGAACAGCCATGCCCGAGCGTCGCGATGATTTGCTCGAGCGGCCCAAGGAGCTGATTCTTTTGCCCGGTGTCCAGGAAGCTTTGCAGGCAATCCAGAGGACAGAATGGATGCATTCTCCGAGATTCTGACCGGAGTCAAGCTCAACGGCGCTTTATTCTTTACCGCCGAGTTCTCTGCTCCCTGGGGTTTTACGGTGCCCCCATCGAGCACGACGGCAGCCATGGTTGCCCCGGGTGCGGCACTCCTGGTGCTCTACCATCTCGTTATCGACGGCGGAGCGCTGGTCCAATTGGTGGATGGACAAGCGGTCAAACTCGAGCCCGGAGATGTGGTGGTTTTTCCGCATGGGACGTCGCACCATATGACCAGCGTCAAAGGAGCAGCCGCGCCATTTCCTAATTACGGAATTTCTTCCAAGATCAAGTCACGCGACTTGACTCCTTTGCAGGCGGGTGGTGGCGGAGACATTTCGCGGTTTGTTTGCGGATACATGACTTGCGACCCGGATCTGAGCCGGCCAATACTGAGCGGTTTGCCGCCCGTCTTCAAGGTCAATATCCGGACCGACCGCTCCGGGCACTGGCTTGAGAATTCCATCTTGCACTTGGTCGAAGA
>DATBHS010000083.1:0-29806 GCA_036557345.1 Bryobacteraceae bacterium | reverse complement strand
CGCTATGGGCGCCTCTCTCATCAGGAGTTCGCAAAGAGCCTCAGAACCCTTTCAGATTGCGAGCTGAAATGGATGAACAAGCTGGTTCTGGAAAGTTTGCAGAGTGGGCATCAGGAGTCTGCGGGCAACGCTGTCAGGTAGGTCACGGGAATTGCCGGTGACCTCAACGGCTTAATCGAACCGGATCATGGGCCCGCTTCACCGTTCGGATAATCGCACTGATACGAAAATTGCCGGAATTCTCCCGGCTGAGTCTGCAGCAGTGATGAAAAGCCCGCTCCTCGCTTTCTCGAGCTTTTTTCTTGTTTGGAAATCAGGTTGCCTTCCTCCAGTCACATGAAACAAGATCGAATTCACACGACTATCGAGGAGATCGCAAAGCCTTGGTTATCCGGCGACCGCGGCGGTTCATACATTCAGCAGATTTCAGATGTTTTGACTCCGCAGTCCAGAGTTAGCATCGAGGCCGCCTTGCATCTTGGACACCGGCTTAATTTGCTGCCCGACGAAGCGCTTCGCCGCCACGCCATCCGGGCGTGCCTGCTGGCGGAATTCACGCTGAAGAACCGGCCCGTTACCCAGCGCGACGCCTTGCTGTTCCAGCTGGGAAAAGCGACCAAGGACGAGCTGATCCGCCAATTTCAGAGCCGGTTCCCACTCATCTCGAGCAACAATAAACGCGACTCGTGGATGGAGGTAAACTTCACGGACCCGGCTCAACATGCGAACCAGGCTTTTCGCTATATCGTCCACGGGATGAAGAGACCCAGCGAGGACGGCTCCAGCGCCACTAAGTACTGGCAGTTGTTGGCAAATCCGACGATCATTCAAAGCTGGGTGGCGATCAGCTGCTCGCTCATCGATCAAGATCATCGCGCCACTTACCGCCCCTACGGACTGATTCTCCGCATTCCCAAAAGCAATATCCTGACTGTACATTCGGGAGACCAGATGTACTCGAACCATGCCGGAGCGGATGTTCCCGTGGGCACTTCGGCAGCAGACAAGGTCAAGCTCGCAGCGGAAATCAAGAATCACATCATCGGCAAGGATGCCCAGTATGGCGGATTGAAAACACCAAGCGAAATTCTGCAAGCCACACAACAGGGCAGCAAGAACGAAGTTGTCGTCATGGGCACGTCTCCCGAGCAGACGAAGGTCACGGCCGTCGGCATTTATGTGAAGGTTGACGCGAACGGCACGTGGCATCAGGACTTAACAAATGACCCCGGCTTACAGTCTCTGCGGAACAATATTCAAAATGCGAACGCCGTTCTCAATATCCCGGTCGTGTTGATTCAAGACTAGTTTTTTTGGCTGGCATTGGGTCGCGGGCATGGTTCTCTCTGATAGCGTGTCAGACACCGGCTCTCGTTCCATCTCTCTCAACCGTTGTGCAACCCGATATACGAATCGAATATTGTCGTATGCTTCGATCGCCTGATTCCCGATGTAGATCGTGTCGGTCTGAATGCGGCCCCACACTTTCAGGGCGTTCAAGCCCGTGTCCTGAATCGACGGAGCGACAATTGCAGAATTGCCTTGGAGCACGGCAAAGCAAATGACGCGCAACGCGATTCCCATCGCCACTCCGGGCTGGAGCCATTTCGAGACGATTTTGATTGGCGATCCGTTCTGCATCCGGCCCTCACACATATGTCGAACGAGAACGGCGAAAATCGACATTGCCGCGAGTAAAACTCATCGCCCCGTGACCGGGTAATTCATTAAAAACCTGGCAACTCACCTCCCACGCGTGCGTCAAAGCATGTCTGGAGCGGATCCACAGCCAAGTCAAGATTGGTATCGAGATGCACTGGTTGAGGCTAAGCACCTAGACGTCAGCGGTTATTTCGTCACGACCCGCCCGAACTGCTTGGTGTAACGGTCTACTCTGACGGATCACGAAGTGGACAACTGGTGCATCCAGTGAAGTACGCAGCGGCCCATCCCGGGGAGGTGTTCTATGAACAAGCCGACATCTGTGACATTACGAAAGGCGGCACTTGTGGCAGTCGATTTCCACGAACTGCTGAAGAACCTCATCCTCGATAAAGGAGTGAGGATGGTGACGACCAGTAACGACGAATCGAACTACAAGGTCACCATCCACAACGAGAGCATGAGCATCTCACGGTTGGCAGAGACGCCAGAGGAAGCCCTGGAACGGGCCTACCACGCATATATACTGCGCTAGGGTTTGACGGCGTATCAACAAATCGGCGGATAGAGATGGCTGTACTGCCGAAATATGGGATATCGCCATCGAGACCTTCCAGCAGTATGAAGGGAGCAAGCCATTCTTCTCGAACAGATGCGGAACGGAGACCGCGAAGCTCCGACCGGCTTCTATCTCTTGTTCTCCACGATTTGCGCGAACTGGCACGGCGCTATCGGAATGCCGAACGGCTGGGTCACACGTTGCAGCCCACCGCTTTGGTGAGTGAAGCATACCTGCGCCTGGCCGGCGCACAGGCTCGGGACTAGCAGAGCCGGGCGCACTAGTTCGGCGGCCTGTCGATCGAGGAAACCGCGGAGCGCTCAACGTCTCACCCATCACAGCCTTCGTATACACGATACATACGATTGTCTCGGATTGCGACCGGAGCTATACTCCCAATAGTCTCGTTTTTGGTTTGCGGCCGGAAGATATAAGGGTCGGGCTCCGCCGTCGGTAATAGCGTCGGTGAGTCGATATGACGAGGAGCCTCTATGAGGAGACCCGCCCCTGCAAGGATTGCGCACCTATTCGGTGCGTTGACGTTTTATCTAGTCTTTTCCGCTGCTGCATTCGCACAGTCGGACGTTGGAACAATTACTGGTTTTGTCAGAGATCCAACTGGCGCGGTAGTGCCAAATGCCAAAGTGACCATTAAGAGTGAGGCCACCGGCGAGGGGCACACGGTCACCACAGATGGCGCTGGTCATTACACTGTGCCGAGCCTTCTTCCGGGGCTTTACACGATGGTCGCCGAGGTCAGCGGGTTCAAGAAGTTCACGAGTACACATAACAAGCTGGAGCCGAACTCCACCGTGGCACTCGATGCGGACCTCACCGTCGGTCAGACATCGGAAACAATTGAGGTGAGTGCCACCGCTGAGGTTCTGCAAACAGAATCCGGAGCCGTGCAATCGGAAGTCACTGGGCAGCAAATTCAGGATCAGGAGCTTAATGGCCGCAGTCCGATTTATTCAGCACAACTGCTGGCCGGGGTCCGCAGCAGCTCAACCCTCGGAGATAAACAGGGTCTGGGACCCGCCGGACAACCCTTTAACATAAACGGAGCACGTTCCTGGGACACCATGGTTTCGGTGGATGGAGCGCCGGCGCTGCGAACGCGAGCCAATGGCGCCGTGATCGGTGTTGGCAATGTGGATTCCACGCAGGAGATCCAGGTTCTCACCGCCAATTACCAGGCGGAATACGGACGCGCTGCGGGCGGGCAGATCCGCATTGTTACTAAGGGCGGGACAACTGATTTTCACGGCAGCGCGTACGAGTACTTTCAGAATTCAGCCATGAATGCCAATACCTGGACGCGCAACCTGAGCACGTCTACCAATTTTGCGTCGCCATACCGCTACAACAATTTCGGATTTGCTGTTGGCGGGCCGGTTGCGATCCCAGGTAAGTGGGAGAGGTGGCGACAGAAGTTTTTCTGGTTCGTCGCCGAAGATTGGCTGAGGCAGCGTTCAACCGACACGCAGACACAGGCAGTACCGACTGACCTGATGCGTCAAGGCAACTTCAGCGAACTATTGAGTCCAAATCCCTGGTACTCAGGGGTCACGCAATTGTATTATCCGGGCACCTGTCCCAAACTCGGCGCTTCGACTTGCCAGCCGATTCCTGGCAATATCATTCCCATGAGCCAGCTCAGCAAGACTGGTCTCGCCATCCTGGATGCGTACCCTGCCCCGACGCCCGGCTTTCTCAGCGGCACACAGAACTGGGTGGCGCAGGCCGCGCACCCCTATAACCAGCGCAAAGAGAACTTCAATTTCGACATTCTTCCGAGTGACAAACATCACATCGAATTCCGCAAGAGCGATTTGGCGTACTTTGAATATCAGCCGTTCGATCAGGGATCGGGTTTGACTCCCAAGTATTTCGATCGCCCGAATCAGAGCAATACTCTGGCCTGGATCTATACGATCAATCCAACTCTTGTTAACGAGGCTCGGGCCACGGTCAGCCTCGATGACGTTTACATTCCGGTGAACACTGCGGCGCCGGGTTTCAATGCCCAGACCCTCGGCATCAGCTTCCCCTACATATTCACCGGGAAGGATATTGCTGACAAAATTCCAAACGCCACTCTGAACAACAGTTTCTACAATCTCTCCGGTGGCCCGTATCCGTCGCATTCTTCCGGGCCGATCTATACCGCCTCCGACAGCATCAGCAAGGTTTGGGGAAACCATACCTTTAAGTTCGGCTTCCTCTTTGACTACGACGGCGAAAACGATGGCGACCAGATCAATGTCAATACAGTTCCAGGCGGCGCCAACAACCAGAACGGCAACTTCGTGTTTACCGACGCCGGCACGGGCGCGACCTCGGGCGCCAGCATCGCTAATCTAGCGCTCGGTTATGCGGATAGTTATACCGAGATTGGTCCGCGCGCCTACACTATCTGGCGGGGCAAAATGTTTGAAGAGTTCGCACAAGATTCCTGGAAAGTCACTCCGAAGCTGCATATCGATTACGGCATCCGTATCAGTATGATCACTGGCTACAGTCCGGAATGGGCAAACGCCGATTACTTCAATGGGAGCCTGTATAACCCGGCAAACGCCGTTACGATCAATTCCGCTGGAAATGTGGTGCTCGGAACAGGGAATCCGTACAACGGAGTTGTTATTCCCGGATTCAGCAGCTTTCCGAATTCCGCCCAGGGACGCGTCTTGGCAGCTACCGAGCCGATCTGCGGCGGCCAATCCTGCAATAGCCTGTTTGCCCCAAATCTCTCAAAAACGTACATCAGCAATGTATCGCCGGTTCAGCCGCGCGTCGGCATCGCGTATCAAATCAATCCGAAGACCGTGATTCGCAGCGGTTTGGGTGAGTTCGTCGATCGCATGCCGCTGATCGATAATATTTTCCCAGGGGGCAATTCACCCTTCCAGCCCTTCGTTACCGTAAACAATGTGCGAGTGGACAATCCAGCCGCCTCATTGACCACTGGAACGGAAGCCGCTATTACCATGACGAGTTTGAATCCAAACCTAAAGCAGCCTATTGCGTGGAATTGGAATTTCAGCTTTCAACGCGAACTCTTCTGGAATTCGGTATTGAACATTGCCTATATCGGGCATCGCAGTTACGACGGCTGGGACGTATATGACATTAATCAGGCGCCCGCCGGAACGCTTCAGGCAAACCCTGGAGTAAACATCAACGTGTTGCGCCCCTATAAAGGCTTCGCCGCTATTCAGGAAGAAGAGAGCGTTGTGAACTCGATGTACAACGGGCTGCAGGTTTCCTGGAACCGCCGGTTCACAGCGGGCTCCATGTTCGGCGTCACCTATACATTCTCGAAGAGCATGGACAACAGCTCGAATTACCGGGATATCGTACCCAACACTTACAACACGAGCAATCTGTGGGGGCCCTCGGAATACGATGCCCGCCACATGGTGGTCATCAACTATCTATACGATCTTCCGTTCTTCAAGGACCACAGCAAGCTCACCGGCAAACTGCTCGGCGGATGGTCCATTAGCGGGATCGCGCAGTTCCAGACGGGTTCGCCCTGCGGCATCGGAACCAACAATGACTTTGCAGGCGTCAGCTCAACGGACCTGGGCAGTTTCGGTTGCGGTTCCGAAGGACAGTTCTGGGTCCTTAACGGAACGCCGCAAATTGTTGGTGGATTTGCCGGCGCGAGCGGCACTGCAAAGTACTTCACGGCAAACGTTACGCCACCACGAGCCGGCACCTTCAACCTTCAGGATGGTGTTCGCGACTCCGTTTACGGCCCAGGTTTCCAGAACTGGAATCTGATGCTCTTCAAGAAATTCGCGATCAACGAAAGAAACTGGTTCGAGTTCCGGGCGGAAGCGTACGACTTTATCAACCACCCGAATTGGGCCACCTACGGTCAGACAGGTGGGCCCAACGTCAATCCGACCTCGTCTCAATTCGGCGAAGTGACCGGCAAAAGCAATCTTTCGCGCAATCTGCAGCTTTCGCTGCGATATACATTCTGACAGGTTGTTGAAAAGATCGCGCAGGCCGAAGGCCTGCTCCACGCCTGATGTAAGCTAGTCCACCGGAAATGATTTTTAAACGTGAATCGGGCAGGTGGATATTGCGCAGACTGCTCTCAGGTTTTGGGCTCTCGCTTTTCGCGCTGGGGTTACCGGTCTCGGCCCAACAGGGGGATAGAGTTGTGGCGCTACTCGAGGAGTTATCAAATGCCCCGGCGCCTTCGGGCTATGAAGGGCCGGTGCGTGACATTCTAAAGCGCGAATTCCAGGCGGCCGGACTGGAAGTTTCCTATGACGGGATGGGCTCGGTCATCGGGGTGCTGCGGGGACCCACCAACGGACCGCGCATTATGCTCGCGGCGCACATGGATGAAGTGGGTGCGATCATCCGTTCCGTCACGCCGGAGGGCATGGTCAAGTTTCAATTGTTAGGCGGTTGGCTTGACCAAGCCTTGGTGGATCAGCGCTGGACGATCCTGACCAACAAAGGACCGGTTACAGCGGTGAGCGGATTGAAGAGCGTTCACGTAACCCCAACCGACGAGCGCAACCGCGTGACGCCACGCGAGGATGTATTTCTAGACGTCGGCGCGAAATCGAAAGAGGAGGCGGAGCGCCTGGGCATTCGCCCGGGCGACCCCATCGCTCCCGCCAGTTCCTTTGCAGCACTCGCCTCCGGCCGTTACGTCGGAAAGGCAATGGACGACCGGGTGGGCTGCGTTATGTTGATCGAAATACTCCGACGGTTCAAAGAGCAGGGTATCAGGACTCCCAACACGATTTACTTCGTTGGCACCGTACAAGAGGAAATAGGAGCGCGCGGGGCGCACACAGCGGTCGCGTTGGCAAAGCCGGCGCTCGGACTATCACTCGAAGCTGGCATCGCGGCGGACCACCCGGGAGGACGTTCAGACTATGCGCAAGAAAAACTAGGCGCGGGTCCGGTGGTCTATCTCGCGGACGCTGGCATGCTGGTGAACCTCAAACTGCGCGACTTTCTCTTTCAGGTGGGGCAACAAAACAACATACCGTTGCAGACAGAGGTCACGAATGGTGGCTATGAGGATTCAAGAGAATTGCAGGCTTCTGGCGCCGGTGTGCCGGCAGCGAATATCGCCGTGGCCACACGCTATCTTCACTCTCACAACAGCGTAATTGACCGCTCCGATCTTGACCGCACCATCGATTTCTTGGTGAAAGTGCTCACCCAACTGGACGCTCGCAAGGTGGCCGAGATCGCCGCGTTCTAGGCCGAACAAAACACAATCAGCCATAACTGCTCGTTTCCGCACAACACACTTTCAGTCAAATCGATCTGGGCATTGGTGACGCGCCCTGTTGATAGCTATTGGTCGAAGTGGACAAGGATCGGCCCAAGGAGATAGGCAGAGAAGCACCCGACGAGATACAAAACCGCCGAACACCAAAGCACGATACGACTGAAGCGGCTGGCCGTTTGGCACGCGGCCGGATCGCCCGGGTCGCAAGCGCTGGTTCGAGCTTGAATCCGCGGCGCGATCGCGTAAACATAGACGAAGTTGCCGGAAATCAGGATACCGGCCACCAGGAAGACCCAATTTTTGTGATGCGACATCGCGACCAGCCAAGGCGCTTCGGATAGTACCGATGCCACCGTTGCGCCCAAGCCAAAAAGCACCAGCAACGAGGGAAGTGCGCAGCATAGCAGCGTTCCCAAAGATGTAAAAAGTGACAAATAGCTTAGTGCGCCAGAGGAAGAGCGCAGCGGCGCACTGTTGATCGTTGATTGCATTTTTCTCCTATTTCACTTGACCGAGTTGGAGCGGCACGAGTGCATGCAGATCTTTTCCCGGCACCATGACACCCTGCATGACGACGGACTGCCCGACCTTTTTCGCAGCTTCGTTATATGCGGCTGCATTCTTGGGATCGGGAGCGAGATTGAGAACGTCTTTCGTATGCGAAACCTTCAACTGCAACCGCCCCGGCCCACCCTCCAACTCGCCCTGCACGGAAACCGACGTCGTTTTCGGCGTGTAACCTTTCTGGTGCAGCAGTTCCCAGAACTGCGGGACAGATACAGCATTGCCCGGCTTGAGCTTCACCGTGGCGAGCCCTCTATTCAGGCTCACGTCCACTGTGTCCACTCCGGGCACTTTCTTCAATGCCACATCGACGATGTGGGCGCATGTCATTCAATCCATGCCGAAAATCGACAGATCAACTTGGAGTAGCTCGGCGCGGCACGGCGCGGAGGCGAGCAACAGAGCGCAAGCCAGAGGGAATAATCTCTTTCTCATAGTTCAGTCCTTTCAGAAAAAATAGGCAAAGTTGATGGCGAAGCGGTACCGTTCCTTAGGAAAGAGCGGCCCCACGTCGCGATAAACCGGAAACTGAATTCCGGCCTCAATCCCGATTGCCCGATAGACGCCGAGCAAACTGGGGCCGAGGAACATTTGGTTTGCTTGACTCCCGGGCAGCTCGACCGTTTGCCGCTGAAGCGTCCCGGCCCGCTCGCCTGTGAACTCCCCGAATATGCGCCAATCCCAACGCGGGTAATCGGTACGCCACGAGAGCGGACGGTACCCGTAAACAGCCGTGTAAGAGAGCAGATCAGGGCGGCGGTCACCATTGGAGTCCGCGTAACGCTGATAGCTCGCGCCGGCCCACACATATTGACTGCGTGAAGCAACGCCAGTCACAGCGCCGACGAGATACCCGACACCGCTATTCAAGCCCCGGTAAATTCCGGCCTCTTGCTGTGGACCGGGCACCAGAATTCCGCCGACTGCGGTACTTTCAAACCGCTTGCCTGCAAAATCCTTTTTTTGAAACCGCCACCATGCAAGCCCGCTGAAATCGCCACTAATCGGCGTATTTGTTGTGATGGATGAACGCGGGTATGGGTCAGGCTCGAATACGACGGGCCCGGATATGGCGACCTTCAGATTTTGTGTGACACCATAGCTCAGTTCGGCTTCAAGTGTCGAAGTGACGCCGCCGGTTCCACCGCGCCCATTGATACCGAGATCTAAACTCCACCCCCCTTGCGGATTGGTTGGTGTCGCCAATCCAAATACCGGCCCATGATCGGCAGCGCTCAAGCGCGGCACAACTGCTATCAAAGCCGCCATCGCGACGGTCAGCCGGCGCATATGTGAGTGCGGCATATTTCCTCCTTTCAACTCGTCATCGCCCGGCCGAACTAGTCGGCGGCAGAGCGACAGAGGTACGAACGCAAACAGTTTTCGCTAGTTGAAAGGAAGACTAAATCAGGAAGATGGAATGCAGAACTTGCAAATCAGGCGGTGACGGATCGAACGGGAGCGTATCATACCAGCGCGGCAAATGCTCGACGTTGCGAGTCGGTGATGCGATCCTCACTACGGCGACGACCGGCAAATCGAAGTGAAGGTCAATCCCCTTCTGGTGATCGAAGGCGATCTGCTTGCAGTCGCGGCCCGAGCTGTTTTTTACGGGCGCTTTCCTTTTGCAACGGCCGTCAGGATTGCAGCAACCATGCGACTGTCCGAACATGAAGTACTGTTCGCAAGAGATGCAGCCGCCCCAAACCAAGGTAGTCACGAGCAGCAACGAAAGAAGCGAACTGGACAGCGCCCGCAGCAAAGTCACTTCACAGTATAACTCGGATAGGTCACACAACATCGGGCTTTTCTGGGCACGATTCCCGAGAGATAGCACTCGCTGGGGCTCACTTCCCTCTATGACGAGAGGGCGTGAGAATGCTTCGAAGTCTTTGCTTGGTGCTTATACTTTCTGCTGCCGCATGCCATCTATCGGCCCGTGAAATTTCCGGTCAGGTCATCGACAAGACAACAGGCCGACCAATTCCCGATGCCATCGTTACCTCAGGCACGACCACGACGAGAACCAATGCGAAAGGCGTTTTCGTTTTCCAATCCGACGAGAAGATTGTTGCGGCGCGAGCCTATGGATATGGGCGCGCAGCCGTCGCTATAGACGATCAACACCGAGCCGCTATCATTGTCGAGCTTCCCTCGATCGCGCCACGCGCGGTGTATCTCTCCTTCTGGGGCGTAAGCAGCGCTGCCGTCCGCGAGCCGGTTTTACATCTGGTTGGCACAACACCCGTCAATGCTGTTGTCATCGACGTCAAGGGGGATCTTGGCTACGTCTCATATCGAACTTCAGCGCCGATTGCGAGCCAGATCGGTTCTGTAAAGACTGTGACGATACCGGATATTCGCGGCTTAATCGATCAGCTGCATGGGCGAGGAGTGTACGCCATCGCTCGAATCGTGACGTTCAAGGATAATGTGCTTGCTGTTGCCGACCCCGCCCTCCAAGTGCACATGAACGGCAAGCTGTGGCGCGATCACGAAGGCCTCGCCTGGTGTGACCCGTTCCAAAAGAAAGTCTGGGACTATAACATCAGTCTGGCCGTCGATGCGGCGAAGTCCGGCTTCGATGAAGTCGAATTCGATTACGTGCGGTTTCCTGATGCGAAAGGACTTCAGTTCTCCCAGGAAACCACCGAAGCTTCGCGTTCGAATACGATCGAGGCGTTTCTCACCGAGGCGCGAAGGCAGCTTACGCCCTATAACGTGTTCCTCTCGGCCGACGTATTCGGCTACATCTGCTGGAACACAAACGATACCGGCATCGGGCAAAAGATCGAGCGCATCAGCAGAGTCGTCGACTACATCTCGCCTATGCTTTATCCTTCCGGGTTTTCCTTCGGCATTCCGAACTATCGCAATCCGGTCGCGCACGGGTACGAGATCGTCCGCTTCTCATTAGACAAAGCCCGCCAGCGGACCGGTCTCGATCCAATCCGTTTCCGGCCCTGGCTCCAAAGTTTTGCCGATTATGCTTTCGATAAGCGCCAATTCGGGGCAGCGGAGATTCAGGCTCAGATCCAGGCCGCCGAAACCTTCGGCTCCGATGGCTGGCTGCTATGGAACCCCCGAAACAGCTACTCAGCGGAGAACATACAGCCCAAGAAACATGAGGCCGCGAGCGCCGGCGACCCGGAGGTTTCATTACCAAATCCCAGCCGCCTTGAGGTTTTATCCCGAGAATCAGAGTCGCGACCATGAGGGAGTTACGCAAGGCGAGGCATGCCTCGCCACTTCCCAGGATTGGGCGTCTTGTAGGGATCGTGACGTGTCCGATCCGATTTTCGATCCGGCCGGAACAGTCTATAGGCAGATTCCGTGGCGTTTGGTCCGCGTTTTTCTTAGATTTAATGAATCCGACACCATGCAGATAGAATCTCTTCTCGTTCATTCCCAACGGAACGGATTGCGAAATGATGTCTTACGGTTTTCAGCGAGTCCGGAGAACTCTAGCGTTCGCCTCGGGATGTCTACTGTGCTCCGTTATACTCGCACAAGAAGTCAGAACCAGTTATCTTCCGGGTACGGACTTCTCGAAATATCACACGTACAAATGGGTGGAGATCAAGGGCCAGCAGCATCCTGACCCAAGCAAAGATGCAGAGATAAAGCAGTTGATTGACTCCCAATTGGCTGCTAAGGGCCTAGCGAAGGCAGAGAACGCGGCTGATTTGAGCGTCGATTATCAAATAGCCATTACTAAGACAGAGGTTTGGCAAGCCTACGAAGATTGGAGTTCAGCGGCTCTCCTCGACGGGAGAATCCCAATGCGGAAAAAGGTCACAATTGACAGGGGAACGCTCGTTGTAGATATATACGATACGGCAGCCAAGAAGTTGGTGTGGAGTGGCACTGGAGTAAAGGCAGTCGATCCCAAAAGTACCTCAAAACAGAAGCAACGAGTCATCCAGGCTCTGCTGAAAAACTATCCGCCTGCGCAATGAAATTCGAGCAGTTGTTCACCGCTGCAGGAGGATCGTGTTTCCTATTTTTCTCCGCCGTCCCACCTCCGTGATTGACGGCCGGTGGGCTTTCAAAATCCGCACCACTGAAAGTATTGTGTTCCAACTGCGTGTCGTCACCGGTGCACCGAAGACCTTATCGATCTGGCCAAGATAGCCGATCGTTTTCATATGACGCCGGTAAACTCCAAAAACGAGTCGATTCTTTACGGCGATAACTCGTACAAACCAATCCCCACTTTCAGGAATTGCGATCGGAAGGGAAATCGTGTCCCGAACGGTTTTCGACACGACGCTCACAAATCGAACCACATCGGGACCTGATGGCTCAAGGTCAAACGGATTCTCCGTTTCCAGTCGCACGAGATCACGACCTTCGCAGAACGCGAGTTCTGATTCAAACGGCAGCTTTCGGCGTAGCTCGGCGAAAAACTTTGCGCGCGCGCCAGGTTTTCGAACGATAAATGTTCCGGTAGTCCCAACATTCACGACATCGTAGGTGCTCAGTTCTCTGGCGAGAACGCTCGGACGAAAGGTCCGGTGCCCTCCAACATTGATGCCTCGTAAGAAAACAACCAAAGCCATAGAAGCGCCTGCGGACGGCCACGGCCAACTGAACTTTTTCGAT
This sequence comes from Bryobacteraceae bacterium, assembly GCA_036557345.1. Taxonomy (GTDB): domain Bacteria; phylum Acidobacteriota; class Terriglobia; order Bryobacterales; family Bryobacteraceae; genus Bog-105. The sequence goes on along the minus strand of DATBHS010000083.1, from coordinate 17,144 downwards.
CTCCTCGGACGTGTTCGCTGTGAACGCGATCCCAAAATTATTCCACAATGTTGACTGAATTCAGGGGCATCATCCAGGATCGGTCAGGCTAGGCACCTTCAGGCGAAGCCGCCGTTGGCCCGCAGGATCTGGCCATTCACCCAGCCACCATCTGGTCCCGCGAGAAATGCAACAACATTGGCGATGTCTTCCGGTTGGCCCAAGCGCTCCAGAGGAGCGAGCTTACTCAACTGCGCAATCTGCTCCGGCGTCTTGCCCGTGAGAAACAGGTCGGTGCCGGTCGGTCCTGGAGCTACGGCGTTCACCGTGATGTTGCGTCCGCGCAGTTCGTTCGCCAGAACAGGAACCAGGCCCTCGACGCCTGCCTTGGATGCGATATACGGACCATAGGTTGGAAACGATTTCGCCAGCACACTGCTCGAGAACGCGATGATGCGTCCGCCCTCTGCAACATGCTGCGCCGCCTGCGCCAAAATCAGAAACGTTCCGCGAAGGTTGACATTAATTACCCGGTCAAACGTATCTACATCGCCGTTTGCGATCAGTGACAAGGGCATGATCCCTGCGTTATTGACCACCACATCGACGCGCCCACACGTTTCAAGCGTCTTCTCAAAGAGCTGCTTCACTTCTTTTGCATCGCTCACATCTGCTTTGACAGCGAGCGCTTTTCCATCCGCGTTTCGGATCTCATTCACGACTTCCTCGGCGAGGCTGCTATTGCCTGAGTAGTTAACAACCACAGCAAACTCATCTGCGGCCAGGCGCTTAGCGATCGAGCGTCCGATTCCACGTGACGCTCCAGTGACGATAGCTGTTTTCAGCATGTCCTTTTCCTTTTCGAATCAGCTCGCTTGTCGAAGCTGCATACCTAGATGCATATCGTTCCTGAATTCGTTCATCATTGTGTCCGAACGGAGAAACCGCTCGGCCCAGGGGGCGCCCCCGCGGCTCGGTAAACTGTCCGGCTGCCGAAGCTATCTCCGTCGGAAGCCTCCCCCGCGAGCACCACGCATTCCGCTGTAATTGCGCATGGAGTTGTAATTGTTGGTACGTTGTGCCCCTTGCGTGCGCATTTGTTGCTGGCGCTGGAGATTTACATCGGGCTTGGTTGCGGATTGCCAGCCGCTGCCGGTGTTTGATGACCAATTGCCGCTCTGGCGATTGTAACGGTAGACAGTGCCATCTTTTCCCGCATAGATGTTATTCTTTCCGCCAGCGATTCCCGCCCCGGTGTTCGTGTTGTAAGCAAATCCGCCCCGTCCTGCCGCTCCCTCGCCGGTGTAGACGTTGCCGAGATATCCAGCGCCTCCACCGGCGACGATTCCGGTGTTCGGGTTATAGGTCGCCGCGCCGCGATACCCACCCGTATTGCCCGTGTAGACATTCGTGTTGTAACCCCGCCCGGCCACCGTGCTCCTGCCGGTCTGAGTGTTGTAGTAGCCACCGCGTGTTGCCGCGCCATAGTTTCCGGTGTATGGATTCGCCCAGGCCGCGCCTGTGCGAGAGTAAGCCGTATTCCCCCACACTCCGTACACATTGGCCGCCGCTGCTCCTCCCCAGGCTCCCCAGCCGTAATACGGATACCACCCATAGCCGTAGTAACCCATCGGTCCCCACCATGGGTAATAGTAGGGGTAGTAAGAATACCCATAGCCGAACCCGAAGCTCCATCCTGACGAAGTAGTGTACGTAAATCCCGCTCCCACCCCGTAGGTGTACGGGTAGCCATACCATGCTGTGGGACCGATATACGGCGGGTAATACCATCCGGTCCCGTACACCACGGTGGTTGTGCTCGCCGAAACCACCGTGCCGTAATATCCCGGCGTGTAGCCGACGTACACAACTTCCGGCGTCGACCCGTAAATCTTCACGTAGGTTACGTAATGGAGAGGCGAGCTCGACGGTATTGTGTAAATCTCGGCCGGAACCGACTCGGCGATCTCCCATGGTCCTTCGGGGGCCGGCGCCTTAAACCACACTCCCGCTTCTACGCTGTAGTAATTGCCTTCGGAAACTTTGATGACGGCCGCGCTTGTGTTCTTTGCGTACTGCATCGTGGTCCCCTCGATGGGCCCAAATGTCGCTTTACCGTCATACTGCACCGTGAGCTTGGCCTCCGATCGCGTGATTGTCGCGGTTTGCGGAATTGAATTGGCGATCAACGCTTCTTGCGATGCAGGCGTCGCGGGAACCGAGGCGAGGACTGTGGCTTTTGGGCTATCTGTCGGAATCCTGGCAAAATCCGTGGGCAGATCCTTGCCGTGGACGAAAGTCCAGGGCCCCTGAAGTGAAGCTCCTTTGAACCAGCGTCCTGAGATCAGGAGGTAGTACACGCCCTCGAGCCGGAACAGATTCGCATTGGTATTCTCTGCATATTCCAGTTTCGTTTCCGGAATGGGCTTGAATTGTGGCTCGCCCTTCGTCTCGATCAGCTCTGTAGGTGAAGACACGACATACACATTCGGAGTTTCCGCCTTTTGGCCCGGTTGCTTCGGTGCTGACTGCTGGTTCGCCTGCTGGCCTTCCGGACCTTGGTCGGGAGTATGAGCGGCAACGTATTGCTCAGCCTTATTCATGTCGTCGGAGAGCCTTCTCGCATACGTCCACGGCCCGTATAGATTGGGGGCTTCCAGCCACCAGTCCTTCACCCGCAAATAATACGTCGTCTTCTCGTTGTCGAAGAGGAGGATCGCCTTTGTATTAATCACCCGCTGGAGTTTTGTTCCTGGGATCTCGCGTAACTGCGCCACGCCGTCGATCATCACCAGCAAAGATGGGCTGCTCGTCACGATTACCTTAGGCGGATCGTTCTTAACCTCGACTGTCTTCACTCGCTCGTCCGCCGCGACCAGCGCCGCTTCCAGCCGATCGAGTGAAATGGTTTTGGTAGCACCTGGCAGTCTCTGGTTGAGTAGCTCCGTCAACTGTGACTCCTTGTCGTGAGCCACCGGAAATTTCACTTTGGTCAGTTGCATCTGGTCTAGCGTCACAAGACGGTTGACTTTGTCTACTTCGGTTCTTGCACTGAACCAAACGACTCCGTACTTCGATGCGTGGTCGGCCTCTGTCTTAAATTCGACAGCCGCGTAGAGATTGACACGGTTGTCCTCCCACGTTTCGACCTGGGGCTCATAGATCAGGAAGGTATCGGCTCCGCTCTTGAACGTCCGGGGCCAATTGGCTTCCGACGCTGGTGCTCTTTGAGCGCCGGCTTTCGGTGTGCTGGGTGCTGCGTCAGGTGGGGTTTGAGCCTGGCCTGCAGAACAATTCATGGAAAGGACGAGCAGGATCTGCAACAGGCATGCCCGGGCCACGACATGCACCGGTGCGGACTTCCGTCCGGGAGTCAGAACCGCGACCGTAAGGGAGCGGCATTGGTACTCACGATATGGGTCGCGACAGAATCTCTCCATTAAGGAAATGATGTTGACAGATCGAACGAGCTTTTTTTTATTTCGGGTTACGAGCCGTGTCGGGTCGCCATACGTCACAACGTCTTCGGTTGCTCGTCACGGCAGGGGTTTGGGCGTAAACACGCGGAACAGTCCGGTTTCGGCTACTGCGTAGCGGCTAACCGGGCCTTAAGGGATTGCCATGCGGACCGGCAATATCGCGCGGGGTTTCGTTCCCAGCTTGCGATTGGCCGGCGCTAGCAGGCGTGTAATACTCGCAATTTTTACATATCATCGGAGGCAATGAAGAAATGGATTATCGCAACGTTGCTCGTTGCCACTCCGGCGCCCGGGCAGGAAACCCACAATCAATATGAGCCGCCGAAAGCGGCGGGTGCCGGTCAGAAACTGCTCGCGCAGTTGACGGGCGACTGGGAGGTCGTCAAGACTTTCTTCCCGATGAACGGAAAGCCGATCGTCACGAAAGGCATGTGTAAGCAGTACATGATCCAGGACGGCAAGTTTCTACAGTCGGATTTCACCTTCTTCAACCTTGACGGAACGAAGAGCACCGGCACCGGAATCTCCGGCTTCGATCCCAAAACGAATCGCTTCACCACCGTGTGGTACGACTCGCGGCAGACGACGATGTCAATTCGCCAGAGCGACGGCACGTTCGACGGCAAGAACATTGTCCTGTGGGCTACGCCCCTCGATTCCGATCATCCGGGGCGCAAGACCGTCGCGCGTGCGCACCTTGAGGAGGATGGCCATCTTCTCCTCCATCGCCATTTCACGATCGATGACAAAGGAAAGGAGCGGATGGTGATCGAGCTGCGGATGACGCGGAACTAGTTTTCCCCGACAGGGTATTGGCCGCAGAGATGAGGTGCTGGCCTATATGCGGTTAATCGTAAATGCGACGGATTTTCCTGTTCTGCGGATCTTCTCTCCTTTCCGCCCAATACGCCGCCAATTTTGCTATAGAATTGACCAACTATTTGCGAGGGCCCAAATAACATGAAAACGGCTGTGGTGTACACAAAGCGCCTTCTTCGTTTATTGCTCATAGCCGCCATTGCCTGGGCGCGAAGTTCGGACCAAACCGAATCTTCCTCCAGACGAGCCCATCAGCTCGACATACCCGTTTCAGAATCCCCAGATGAGCCGCTGGATAAAGAATTGGAACCGGCGGCCGTCCAACTCGACGTCTCCCGTGAGTCCCCCCTCATCCAGGTTCTCTACAGCGCCACGCGTGAAACGAAGGAGCAGCCCATACTGGACCGGCTCGCCGAAGTCAAGAAATTAATCGATGGCAATGCCGACGTCAAAGCGGTCGACGCAAACGGCCGGACGGCGCTGCATTGGGCGATCTTCGGCTCGAGCTACGCAACCAAGCCTAGAGTGATAGTGGCTTACGAGGAGATTGCCGACGCGCTGATCAAGCACGGCGTCAATATCAACGCGGAAGATGCGTACCACGACACTGCTTTAGACTATTTGCTCTACTCGCCAAATTTCGAGCTGCAAACGTTGCTGATCGAGCAGGGCGCGAGCAGTGGTTTTCTAGCGTCCTTTTTCCATTTAATCAAGGACACTCCTGGTGGAATCCCGCGGTCCCCCGACGCTCTGGTGGCCAGGTGGATGCAAGCGGATCTCTCCCCTGGAAAAACGCTCAGTGTCCGGCTCTCGGTTCCTGTATTCAGCGATCGTTCTCGTACCGGAGACCCGGTGGAAGGCATAGTCACTTACCCACTATGCAAGAATGGCGAACGAATAGCCTGCAAGGATGGCGAACTGCTGCTAGCGCCCGGCGACAAGGTTAACGGAACCATCCTGTTCGCCCAAAAAGCGCCAGACAAATACTGGCGGCCCCGGCTTGTCATAGCTTTTGCAAACGTAGTGCACTCGAACGGTGAACGCTCGCCGTTGTATTCGCGCGTGCTAAGCGTCGATAACGCACGCGAAACAGTTCGCAACAACGAAGTCCTCGGAATCGTGCAGCCCCACGCTTCCAAAAAAGCCTCTCTAGCCTTGAGTGCCATGGGCGCGGTAAACCCTATCGCCGGATACACCATCAAAGGCGTAGAGGCGGTCTATGGACTCTCCATTCGGCGCGAAATTCTCTTCCCGGCCGGGACCGATCTGCAACTACAGGTCGTACGCGCATCCATGCTGAAGCAAAAGGCCGCTTGGCCCGGCTGGCCAACGCTGCCGGTCGATCGAAAGCTTCAAGCGCTCGTGCAGGCGGCGCCTATGCGCACCCACACGGCGAATCAAACGCCCTCGGATCTCACAAATCTGATGTTTCTTGGCTCCCGCCAACAGATCGTCACATCTTTCAATGAAGCTGGCTGGTTTGAAGCAGATGACCTCACGGTCCGCTCGGCCGCGAAAACGGTAAGCGCAACTGTCCGGCAATCTGGCTATTCCAGCGCGCCGATGTCCACTCTTCGAATTGACGGTCAACCGCCAGACTTGGCTTTTCAAAAATCCCTCAACACGTTCGCCCAGCGGCATCACCTACGTATCTGGAAACGCTCCGAAACCTACAACGGAAAGGAAGTGTGGATCGGTGCCGCAACGCACGACATTGCGATCTCCAAAGCGAAAGGTGGAACGAAATGGTCTCACCGGATCGACCCGCACATCGACCGCGAACGCGACTGGGTTGAAACAGATTTGCTTTTCGTCGGTACAGCCACCGGTTACGCCGACGTGGACCGGCCCGGCGCTCCAAATAAAGCTGCCAATGCCACCGGCGACCAGATCTTGACAGACGGCAAGATGACCGTCCTGTTAGTAGGTCGGCCGGAGACTGCGAATCGAATCGAGCCGCGACCGTGAGGGCAATGTCGTTTGCCAAGGCCTCGCGGCCTATCGTTTTATAGCTTAAGTCCTGGGTTGTCGCAACCCCGATCAATCCTGTCGTAAAGCCAGCATCGGATCCACCGTCGCCGCCCGGTGCGCCGGTACATAGGACGCTAGCAGTGCCGAGCCCAACAGCACTGCGCCCGCGACGGCGAACACGCCGTAATCAAACGCCGTCACTCCGTATAGCATGGACTGCATCGCGCGGCCCACGAGCCATGCGCCCATCAGCCCCAATACCAGTCCTGCCAAAGCCAGCGCCATGCCCTCGGAAACCACCAGCTTCAACACTGCGATGCGCCCCGCCCCGAGCGCCATCCGCAGCCCTATCTCGTGCGTCCTCTGCTCTACTAAGAACGCAATCACGCCATAGATTCCCAGCGCCGCGAGCAACAGCGCGACCGCCGCGAAGCTGCCGTAAAGAAACGTCTCGAAGCGGTCCCCGGCGCGTGATTCGTTCACAATTCGGTCCATAGTCTCGGTGCCCGCAAGGGGCAACGTCGGCGCGATGATGTGCACCGCTGCCGCAATGCTCTTCGTCATCGCCTCCGGATCGCCGCTCGTTCGCACCGCTATCTGGGCCTGCGGCCACGGGCTCTGTGCGAATGGTACGTACATGATCGGAAAATCGTTCGGGCGGTCGCCATACTGGACCGAATGAAAAACCCCCACAATCTGCCAGGCGACCGCCGCTCCGAGCTTCGTGACCCCCGGCACGAGTTCCTCGACCATCACGCGCTGCCGCAGTGGATCGACGTTTTTGAAATGCTTCCTGACGAACCGCTCGTCCACCATCGCGACGCGCGGCGCACCCGCTGTGTCGCGCTCATTGAACTGCCGTCCCTTCACCACGCGCAGGCCGAACGTATCGAAATATGCCGGCGTCACCATCTGAAACCCCGCGCCTGGACGATCGGCCGGATTGCCGAAAGGTTTCCCCTCGATGTAAAACGGCATTCCGAAACCTGTCCCTTGCACTGGCATTCCGGTTGTCACCGTCGCATGCGAAACTCCCGGAACGGCCTCAATGTTCGCCAGCATCTGCGTATAGAAATTCCGGATCTGGTCTGCCCCCTTTAACCGTCCATCCGGCACCGGCAAATAAAACGTCAGAATGTGATCCGCTCGTATGCCCAAATCGAGCTGCGTAATTTTCCAAAAACTGTGAATTGCCAGTCCCGCCCCTGCGAGCAGAGTCAGCGCTGCGGCAAATTCACCGGCCACCAACACCCGTCGCACCCAGTGCCGTCCGCCGCTCAACGATCTCCCCGTCTGCTTCAAGGTCTCGTTCAAATCGAGCCGCGCCGCCTGAACGCCCGGCGCGCATCCGGCTAAAATCCCCGCCACCAGCGTGGCGCCGAGGGTGAACAAGAGCACCGGCACGTTCAAACTCACATCCGCCTCCGATGGAAGCGTCTGATCCGGCATGAACGCAACCACGGCCTTCAAAATTCCCCAACCAAGCGCCACTCCAAGCATCCCGCCCACCACCGCTAGCGCGAGGCTTTCCGTCAGCAGTTGCCCAAATAAGCGCCGACGCGACGCTCCGAGCGATGCCCGCACTGCAATCTCGCGCTGCCGCGCCGTCCCGCGCGCAAGCAGCAGATTCGCCACGTTCGCGCACGCAATCAAGAGCACAAAGCCTACGCCGCCCATTAACAGCCACAATCCAGCGATCCGCTGCTTCGGGAGGAAATCGTTACGGAGCGGCTCGACGGTTGCTCCCCATCCCTTGTCCTGCGGATAAATCTCGCCGATATGTTTCGTTACCGCGTCCATATCCGCCTGCGCCTGCTGGATCGTCACGCCGGGCTTTAATCGCCCCATCACCAACAGCCAGTGAAAATCGTGGTTGATCTGCTCCGGCTTGAATGCCAGCGGAACCAGCAAATCGTTCGGCATCCGGTCTTGCTGCCCAGGCGGCATTACCCCCACCACGGTGTACGGTTGATCGTTAATGCGAATCTGGTGTCCGATAATGTCACGCCGACTGCCGAACCGCCGCACCCACAGCTTGTGCCGCAAAATCACCACGTGGTCATGCCCGGGCACGCCCTCTTCGGGCAGAAAATCGCGTCCCAACATTAGCTTGATACCCATTCCGTCCGTCATGCCCGGCATGTTCTGGCTGCCGCGCGCCTGCTCTGGTTCCTGCGTTCCGCCCAGGTTCGCGCTGAAACCCGTCCAGGCCCACAAGCCTTGAAACGACCGGCTCTGGTTCTTCCAATCGAGATAGTCCCCTGCCGCGACGCCATTGCGGCTGCCCTGGATCTTCGACCACACCATCACCAACTGGTCTGGTTGCGGATATGGCATTGGAGCCAGCAGCGTCGCGTAAATGACGCTGAAAATGGCCGTGTTCGGCCCGATCCCCAGCGCCAAAGCCAGCACGGCAATCAAAGTAAATCCCTTGTTCTTCCCCAGCAGCCGGAACCCAAACCGCAAATCTCGCCACCAGTCGCTCATTTCACATCCTTTCCGTACCGCTTGCCGGCTCTTTGTACATTGCAATCTGCATCCGGTTACGTGAATCGTGCATTTTCTTTTCCATCTCCTTCCCGTCGGCGTGCGTTTTTTGACATGCCTATGCAACCGGTTGAAATTCTTTGCGGATGTGCGCTCGCCAGCAAAGCAAATTGTGTCCAGTCACTCTGTTGTTCGACCACCGCCTGCAAACGGGCACGAACCCGTTGCGGCAGCCGGTCATCCCGAGGCGTAGACTCTGGCTATGAAGTTCACAAAGCGCCTCCGGGATGGCGTTCGTCGTGGAGAGATCACATGCAGCGTCCGCATCTGGACACGCCCGCATGTGAAAGTGAGCGGTCGTTACCAAATGGAGGAAGGTGAGATCGAAGTGGATTCCATCGAGCCGATCGGTCTTCCTGATATCACTCCTGAGTTGGCCCGCGCGTCAGGATTTCTTGGCGTTGTCGATCTCCTCAAGGTGGCCAATCACGGCCGTGGCAGTAACATCTATCTGGTGCGTTTTCATTACGTGCGACCGCGTCGCAAGCGCTGAAAAGGTGAGCCCGTCGGGTATGCAGTTGCCGGTTGCACGAGCTTCAGCGTAGGCTATATTCGAACCTACGGCGGTTCCCGTATGTTGAACAGTGTTGCGCCTTTTTTTATCGTCGACGATTTGAGCGCTACGCTTGCGTTTTATCGGTTCAAGCTGGCGTTCGATGTTCTCTATAAGTGTGGTGGTGACGAAAACGGAGATGACTACTTCGCGATCATAGGGCGCGAACGGGTGATGCTCATGTTCAAGGCCATCACGCCCGAGGTCCATCCACAGCCGAATCGTTCACGTCACGAATGGGCTCGCTGGGACGCGTTCATCGGCACGGATGATCCCGACTCACTGTACGCAGAATTCGTAGGCAGGGACGTTCCCGTACATCGGGAACTGTCCAATACTAGCGATGGACTCAGGGCGTTCGAGATCACCGATAACAGCGGATACGTGCTCTGTTTTGGGCGCCCGTTGACAAGTAGCTCGTCGTAAGATCATCAATCCCACTTGCGATTGGAAGCTCATTCCCATTCAACTGTCCAACTCCAGTACACCACTGTCCGCGGACGAACATCTCTCCCGCCCTAAACAGCCGCTGGCGCCCTCTCACCGGGCACGAGCCTTGACCCCGCAACCGCTGGCCCGCCGCAAATCCATTCCCCAGCGCATGCCGATTGGCCATTCTCGTGCCTACCCAACAGACCAGACAAGCAGCACAGCCCATCCACGGAGCAAGCTATGGCGAAACGCACCCTCTACCTTCTCCTCACTCTCTTCTTGGTCACCGTGATTCTCCACGCAGCCCCCGGCGATTCCGTCGCCTCCTTCCTCGGCAAGTGGAAGCTCGACCCCTCCCACAGCCGCCTTACCGACCAGATGAGAGTTGAGTCCGCCGGCCCCAACAAGTACAACCTCATCTTCTCCGGCGACAATGTCGAGACCGTCGTAGCCGACGGCACTGATCAGCCCGCCCTGTTCGGCACCACACTCGCCATCATCGTCCAGGACGCCAACAACTGGAAGGTAGTCCGCAAAACCAACGGGCGCACAACCATCATCGGCCTCTGGCAACTCTCCCCCGGCGGCAAAACATTAACCGACAACTTCACCGGCTATCACAACAACGGCACCACCACAAACCTGCACTACATCTACCAGCGCACCGCAGCCCCGGCTGTTGCCGGCAGAACGTCCGGCTTCGTAGGCACGTGGGAAAGCACCACCGAAGACGTCAACTCGTCCTACGAAATCGAGATACAGCCTTTCCGGGACGACGGTCTCTCCTTTATCAACTCTGCCGCTCAAATAACGCAAAGCCTCCAGTTTGACGGCAAGGACTATCCTGGCTCCGGCCCCAACGTGCCCGCGGGCTACGCCTCCTCAGGCCATCGCATCAACGATCACACCATCGAACGCATCGACAAGATCAACGGCAAGACCGTGTACACCCAGCAGATCGAATTTTCCCCCGGCGGCAAAACCCTCACCATGACCGTCCACATACCGGGCCGCGACAAACCCGACATCATGGTCTTCAATCGCGAATAAAAACAAGAAGCCCATATCCCATCCACTACCTGGTTTCGAGTATTCAGCGATTTATCGCCGGGGCAGCAACACGGAGCGCGAGCATTTGACCGGCTCGCTGCCTGTTGGGGCGGGCCGCAAGCTAAGTGGATATATGATTTGAGCGATAGTTATTAACTGCAGAATTCGGTACCCCGACCTTGCCACTTTTCGAATCCTCCCTACACCGCCGCGAGGCTATTGTCGCTGCTTTCTCCGCGATCGGGCTAAGCGCCCTCTCACCTGAAGCTCTTGACGCGCAGGAGCAGCGAGACCGTAATGCTCCCGTATCCGCGAAAGACAATCTCAAGATCACGAAACTCGAGACGATCCTGGTAAAGCCTCGCTGGCTATTCCTCAAGATACATACCGATGCCGGCATCGTGGGTCTGGGGGAACCCATCACCGAAGGTCGAGCGTTGACATGCGCGGAAGCTGTCAAGGAAATCGAGCCGTACCTGGTGGGCAAAGACCCGCGCCCCGTTGCCAAGCATTGGCAGGCGATCTATCGACACGCTTTCTATCGCGGCGGCCCGATTCTCACGAGCGCCCTGAGCGGTATCGATCAAGCGCTGTGGGACATCAAGGGTAAGGCTCTCGGCGTGCCGGTCTACGAGCTACTGGGCGGGCCCATGCGCGACCGTGTTCGGGTCTACGCTCATGCCAGCCAGTCCGATCAGATGAAGAAACTCCAAGCGCAGGGCTTCAGTGCCTTTAAGACAGGAGTAGCCAAGAGAAAGCCACGCGGGGATCGATACATCTTCACCGAATCGGATGTGGAGTATGCGGCAGAAGTCTTCGCGGATCTCCGGAAGGCTATGGGGAAAGAGGTGGACATCGCGATCGATTTCCACGGCGCTATCAGTCCCGCTACAGCCAAGCTGCTGATCAAGGCCTACGAACCTTATTACCCAATGTTCATCGAGGAGCCTTGCCAAGCCCAAAATCATGACGTCATGGCGGATATCGCGCGCGGTACACATCTGCCCATTGCCACGGGCGAGCGCGTGTTCACTAAGTGGGGTTTTCGCGAGGTGCTGGAGAAGAAGGCCGCCACTATTCTGCAGCCTGACCTGTGTCATGCCGGCGGCATAACTGAAGTCCGGCTCATTGCAGGAATGGCGGAAGCTTACTATGCCGATGTTGCTCCGCACAACCCGCTAGGGCCCATCTCTCTTGCTGCGGGCGTGCAAATCGCATGCAGCATTCCTAACTTTCTTTGCCAAGAACAGGTGTCACTGGGCGAAGGCTATATCAAGAGTCCATTCCAGGTTCGCGAGGGATTTCTGGAGCTGCCCAAGGGCCCGGGGCTCGGTGTGGAGTTAGACGAGCAAGCCATGGCCGACAAACTTGGGCACGATTGGCGCAATCCGGAATCGTACGATTTTGAGGATAATTCGGTGGTGGATTGGTAGTGAATGCGCAGCGCGCCGTCCGCCGGAGGGCATGCGACGGCTGGGTTAGTGTCTCCTAAGACTCCTGACAGAATGCTCTCGGAAGCCAGTGCGCTACACCGCAGCAGGCAGTCTGAACCAAGCGGTCAACGCCTCGGCGAGATCCCGCCGGCTCAGGTCTCCCACCCAGGCCACGTATCCGTCAGGTCGAATCAGAACGGCCGCGGGGGCAGGCACCACCCCAAGCGCCGGAAGCTCCCACGTACCCACATACTTCGCGTCGATCAACTGAACCCGACCCGCCCAGGGACTGATGTCGAAGCCGCCGGGCTCACCCAGGTTGAGGAGCACCGGCCGTGCCTCGTGCAGCAGTGTGAAGAGCCGGAGCGTGCCATTGGCGTTGACTAGGTCGAGATCGGGCATACGGCGTCCCAGCAGCGGGTGCCCTTCACCGAGATCGTAATGAACGTCCAAACCCGATATCTCCGCGACCAATCGTCTGCGAGGCTCATCTATCCTGAGGAGCTGAGAGACGTAGTCGCCCAGGGCCTTCGTGCGGTCGTCTGTGCGGCGAAGCGCGACTGCCGCCATCGTGTTGCGCAGCACGCGAGCAGCGACCGGGTGGCGCTCGGCGTGGTATGTATCCAGGAGGCGTTCTGGCGACGTCCGCTTCACTACTTGGGCCAGTTTCCATCCCAAATTCACCGCATCCTGCACACCGATGTTGAGGCCCTGTCCACCCATAGGGGGATGCACGTGTGCGGCGTCACCGGCCAGCAAGACCCGTCTCTCGCGGTAGGCCGCGGCCTGGCGAGTCATATCGGTGAACCTGGAAATCCAGGTGGGACTGTGGATTCCGTAGTCTGTCCCGTATACGGCGATCAGTGCTTCACTCACATCGCGCAGGGTCGGCTCGCCGGTGGTTACTACCTGCTGTTCCGTCAGCACCACTCGCGCCCGCCGCCCATCTTCCAATTTGCCGATCGCGTGGCTACCAACGGTGTCGTGTCGGAAGCCCCATTCCGGCTCCTCGGACGTCTCGGCCTCGGCAATCAACCAACTCGTCGTCGCATCCCACCCCGGGAATTCGATACCGGCTGTTTTGCGGATCAAACTGCGTCCTCCGTCGCATCCAACGAGATATTCCGTGCGCAGCGAGCTGCCGTCTGACAGCTTGACATCAACGCCGGTCTCGCCTTGCGCGAACCCCGTCACTTCACGTCCGCGATAGATCGGTACGGCCAACTCGCCGACCCAGCCGGCCAAGATGCGCTCGATGTGATTCTGCCACAGCCCGAGGACGTAGTTGTGGCGTGTGGGAGAATCGCCGATGGCCAGAGTGACCCCGGCGAACTGCACGGCCGGATGCAGCCGTCCCTCCGAGAGGAACCGATCGGCGATTCCACGCTGATCGAGGACCTCGATCGTGCGCGAGTGCAGACCGCTCGCACGCGAGCCTGCGAGCTCCGGGCTCGCGCGCCGCTCGACGATGGCGACGTCAACGCGCGCCAACGCTAGCTCACCCGCCAACATGAGGCCCGTAGGACCTCCTCCGGCGATCAGCACCGCATGGTCGGTCATCGCCACACTCCGGTCGACATTACGCCGGTCCCGACCGGCGCATTACCGTCCTCGGCCCCCAGCTGCACCGCAAGTCCGCCGACGTCTCTGGGCGACCCATACATCGACAACAACACACGCATTCGCGACTCTCCTTTTCCGTAGGTTTTGGCTTCGGCGGACAATTATGCGGCACGTCCCGGGTCTTGCCGCAAGCCCCCCGTTGCGCGATACACTAAAAGTGGAAGGAGCGAGTTACTCTCCTTTTCGCTTGTCCGCTGTGAACGCACAAGCCCTTTGCGAAGCCGCGCGCGACGAGTACGGCGGTGTCCGCGTAACGAGCCACAGCCAGTCGAACAAGCGGTGCTGTTGCAAGTATCCCGAGCTGAACCATTGCTGCGAACACCGCCGCCCCTGTCGCAGAGCCTAAACAGGAAGCGCGGTGCCGACCGCTTCTGCCGCGATGCGCCGGCCCGCCGTCAAGCGTAGCAACCGGGAGCGCAGCAGTTTGCGGGCTTTGTCGCGCGAATGAAGGCGCTCATGAACTTACCCTCCACCTGCGGCGCGATCGCGTCTGTCTCCTACTGTGCCGGGTTCCGCGTTCCTTTCTCTCGGCCCGGCTTCGGTTTTTTCGCCGTGGCGGCGATACCCGCCGCACGCAGTTTTGCGATCCGGCTGATGAGCTTCACCGGAACTGGTTCGGTGAGTGGGAAATGGACCGTTCCCTTTCGCAGGTCATAACCCCTGAGTTCATCCTCGAGTGAGGCGAAGAACGTCCCCGACGCGGCAAACAGCGAATAGTGTTTTTTGAACCCGGCGAAATACAGCATCGGCTTTCCATTCAGCTTGTATCCGGGCATACCGTATCCGATGCCCTCCAATGCCTCCGGAACGGCCCTCCTAATCGCGGCGCGCACCTGGTCGAGCTTTGGCCGTACCGCCTCGGGCTGTGCAGCGATGTACTCGTCAACCGAGTTGGGAACGCCTCGTTTCATACATGCCATTTTATGTTTCGAAATAACAGGTTTACGTCATGCCTCGTAACCTTGCTACATGGCGACTAACAGGCTTGAGGCGTTTAGCGATGGAGTGCTCGCGATCATCATTACCGTTATGGTGCTGGAGCTGAGGCGGCCCGACAGCGCGCAATTTTCTGCGCTCTTGGCGTTAGCTCCTGTTCTCCTGAGCTACGTTCTCAGCTTCCTATATGTCGGCATATATTGGAACAATCATCACCACCTGCTACAGGCGACCAAACGTGTGAATGGGCGGATTTTGTGGGCGAATTTGCACCTGTTGTTCTGGATTTCATTGTTCCCCTTCGCTACCGCTTGGATGGGCGAGAACCATGCCAATCCCGCTCCGACTGTCGTATATGGATTCGTCTTGCTTATGGCCGCGATCGCCTGGTATGTGCTGCAGTCCGCGATCGTTGCTGACGAGGGACCCAATTCCGTTCTTCGGCATGCCTTGGGTCGCGATTGGAAAGGGAGGATTTCACCTTTCCTGTATCTGACAGCGATTGGGGTTGCATTCGTCAGCTCTTGGATTGCAATAGCGCTGTATTCCGTCGTAGCCCTTCTCTGGTTGGTCCCGGACCGTCGCATAGAAAGAGCTTTCGGCGTTCACCATTCGTGAATGGGTGCCGCCCCGGGAGCTTCAGTTTAAGGAGCTGTGCGGGCGTCCCAAGTAGATCGCAAGTCCCTGCGTCCACGGGCGTGAACAGCGCTCATTTAACCGTTAACTGCCGCTTCGTCCCATCTCCCGAAGCGGCCGCGTCCGCGTGGAACTCTATTCTGCTCCCAGCTGCGGAATGGCCCGCACAGGGCTGACGTAAAATCGGCGTAGCGAGCGTGGAAATGGAGAATTGTGTTCGGAACCAAGTTGAGTTGAGTGGGCATGCAGCCAAACTCGTTCCGTTGATCATTCTGCTCGCTGCTATGGCAATTGCTTTCGCTCTGCGCCCGCGCACACTAGCGGCGAAGAAAGTGGATCTGCCGTACGTGACCATCGATCGCCCGCAATTCATCTCGGCTCCGCAAGCCACCTTCCTGTCTCCTCACGACAGGGTGATAGGCGTGACTGATGGCAAAACCGCCAAAGCTTATGCGGCGGCGATCCTGGCGCAGCACGGCGTTGTGCAGGACCAGATGGCAGATGGACCCGTTGCGGTTACTTGGTGATCATACTGCAACACGGCCCTCGTGTTCAGGGCCGCCGCGCGAGGAAAGGTTCTCGTGTTTGATACCGCCGGCCTAATCGGCGGTAACGAAGTGTTCAAGGACCGCGAGACAGGCAGCCGCTGGCAGCAATCGTCGCTCGAAGCCATCTCCGGGCCGCTCAAGGGCGCCCATCTGGCACTTTACCCTTTTCTACTTACTAACTGGAGTGAATGGCGCAAGCAGAACCCAGATACGCTGGTGTTGAAGCCGCTGCCGGGATACGCGGACCGGCTGGCGAAGATGAACAACATCATCAATCAAGGTGTCGTGGGGTTGGAGGGTCCGGCGCCAAGGGGCGCTTTCAGCCGTGACAGTCGGTTGCATCCGAGGGACACAATCGTAGGACTGGAGACGGGTGGCGAGTCGAAGGCGTATCCGATGTCCGCACTGCGACGGGTGCATGTGGTGAACGACATCGTGGGAGGCACTCAGGTATTGATTGTGCACCAGCCGGCTTCGGACACCACCACCGCGTTTGTCGCACAGGCCGGCAGCCAGCGGCTAAAATTCCAGGTTGCCGACCCGCAAGCAGATAAGGTTATCGACCTGGAAACTCATTCGACATGGGACGCGTATGGTGTTTGCACTGCCGGGCAACTGAAGGGGACCCGTTTGAAGCCGCTGATTCTCGAACCGGAATTCTGGTTCGCGTGGTCGGAGTTTCACCCGAAGACCCTTCTGTACGGGTCATGAGCTGAATCCCGGCGTTTGCCTCGTACTGCGACACAGTACGCATGGAGAACCTGAGCGTTGTGAGGAAGGACGTAATCGCGGCGAAGCCGCGAAAGGAGAATTGCATCATGATAGCGCGACGCGAAGTGAATAGCGCGCTTACCCTCATGCTGGCCGCTTTATTCTCGGAGGACGTCATCGAAGCGCGGCCGGCTCAACAGAACACGCAAGATCGCACACGGAAACCTGGGTCGATTGCCGTGCAGACATTAATTCAGGAACCCTTGGCTGAAATGCCGAATCCACAGGTGACAATGATCACACTGACTGTCGCTCCGGGTGCTACCTCGGCGGCACATGAGCATACAGGCCCGGTTTTTGCCTATCTGCTGCAAGGCGAGATTGAGAATCAGGTTGACCCCAACCCGCCCCGTAGGTATAAGGCAGG
>DATBHS010000082.1:0-44190 GCA_036557345.1 Bryobacteraceae bacterium | reverse complement strand
GCGGTATACGCGGTGTGTTCCTCTTCCCAGTTGCGCAACTGGGCATCGAGCCGCCGTGCAGCTTTGTCTTCGCCATTGGCGCGCTCCGCCGAATTCCACTTGTTTCGCCGCTCGGCGACGGCTCTCTTGCGCGCCGCAATGGCGTGCGCCAGCTCGGCCATTTCACTATTGAGCTGGTCGACTATTTGCGTCCATGCGGCCCGATGCTTGTCGATTGTTGCCAGCAGCAGTGCGGCCGCAGCGCGGCGTGTATGTGCGGGCAGATCGGCTCTGGCGAGTTCGAGCAGGAGGATATGAATCTTATTCAGATCGCTATTTCGCAGGTGAACCGCGGCCCGCTCGTTGCCGTCTATGTCAATCCATGCGGTTGGATATCGTGACGCCTCGCCTTTTAGATAGAACGATGCGGTGCTCGGCGTGATGATCCGGTGCACCAGAGGATCTAACCCCTTGAGCTTGTAATCGCTGAGTTGCACGCGATTCGTTACTACGTGGTGCGCGCCGCCGTCCCGGCTATTTAACAGATCGGTCAAGCTGAAGGTCTGGCTGATGACACCTGGCACATTGTTCATGCCGTGATCGGATACCACCGCCAGCACGGTATCATGCGCGAGCTGCGACTGTTGAATTCTGCTCCAGATCCGGCCGGCCAGGGCATCCAATCGGCGAAGCACGTTGAATTGGACCGCGGGATCGTTCGTTGCGTGCCCTTCGTGATCGATGTCTCCGGAAAACAAGTCCAGGTAGAGAATGTTCGGACGCATAAGGCTGTCCTCGAGTTCGAGCTCCTGCTGCTTCTGCAACTCCGAATCGAGGCTCGGCGATTGAATGCCCTCCAGCATCGAGAACAGCACCTTCGATGAGAACCGGCTCGTGAGAACGTTTTTTAGAGTTGTCCAGCGGACTCCTCGCTGAAAGAGCTGAAACGCCTGATAGATCTGTGAATACTGGAAGCGATCGATGAGCAAGGGAATCCCGGCGCTGTCCAGTACCTCCACACCGGGCATCGCGACATACCGGCTGCGTGCGTAGCCAAGATAGAACGGGAAGAAGTTCAAGTAATCGTAAACCTCCCCGGTGTAGCGGTCGTATTCAGCGTTTCCGCGAATCACGGTGTGCTGTCCGGTATCGAGCATCGACCAGGAGGGCGCAGACAGGCTGAGCCCGCGCGTGTAGAAATTCTCGAAGACAGTCCCGTTTTCCGCAAAGATGTGTGTGAACCACGGAAGCCGCGATTTTCCAGTAGCTGGATCCGTTTCGTGCATCGCATCGTAAAGGAGGTCTCCGCCGAGGCCGTCCACCTTGAGGATCACGACGCGTTTCGGAGTTTGCGTGAACGCCTGTCGCGGTAGTGCGAGCAGGAGGATCGCCAGGATAAAAGGCGCCCCGAGTGTGAGTTTTTTGATCCCGCCAAAGCTCACCGAAGAGCTTCCGATGTCTGCGGCAGCGGCGAAGCAACAACACCCGGCGCGGCGCCTGGGCGAGCATCCCGGTTCCGATTCGGGAGGTTCAGAGCGTTGGCCGCCCCTGAGCATTCTGCCTGCAAGGCCGGATCTTGCGACAACTGGCCGAGTGCCTCGAGCGTGTTCCGAGCGTGCGTGCGAACGCTCTCCGACCGGACACGGGGCATCAAGTCATCCAACTCTGTTACTGCGGCTCGTACATTGGCTGACGAATATGCCACTTCAGGCGGTGTTCCGGCCTGAACCAGAGAATCCAGAAAATGAAGATGCGATTGAACCCGGCGGTAACAATCGAGAGCCACCAGATCGTCAGTATCCGGTTTCGACCGGTGTGTGAAATGGCTCAATGTCGCCAAATGCAAGAGCTCGTAGCCGAGGGCGGCGGCCCTGCCCTGTCCGAAGGAGGCTAACTCAGAGCGGCGATCCTTATCCACTTGCGAAGCAAGCGCGCCCTCGGGCCCGGCTTCCTCCTGAAGCCGTGTATAGCGCGTCGCGGCTGCGCGAATCTCTCGCTCTGGCGCGGTCTCCAGCGGATTCACCGCTAACGAACTGATCCGCTGCTGCATTTCCTTGCGAAGGGTTGGGTCGAGTTGCCGATCGAGCGCCAGGGCTACCCGGAACTGCGAATAACAATCCAGTCTTTCCGATTGGTCCATTGCAGTGCCGCGCCGGGACATAACGAAATCGTAGAGGTCCGCGGCGACGTAGTAGTACCAGTTCGTGAAGTGCGAAATACCGATCACGCCGCTTGTAATCTCGTTGATTGAACGTTGGGCCAGCTCGTGGCGGCGAATGTGCATCTTGTCGCGAAAATCAATCAGCAGCAAGGGCGTCTTCGGGTAATTCAGGCTGTACACGCCCAGCGGGATAACCCGGACGACCTGATCGCTTGTCTGACGCGAAGAAAGCAATCCACCGGAGGCGTCCACGTCACGCTCATAGGTTGGGCCGTTCCAGTTCTTGAGCCGGGCGTCGGTCCAGGGGTTTTTGATGTTCAGCAGTTTCCACACGGCGCCGAGCGCCGTATCAGCAGGTTGATGCGCTTCCGCGAGCGGGAACCAAAGAATCGCATACTGCTGGGAGTCGCTTACCAGGTTCAGCGGCTCAAACAGCAATCCTGTCCGATCCGCACATTGCCGAAGCAATTCCCAGTTGCGGCTGCGAATACGTTCCTGCGCAAAAGAAGCTTCCTTGCCGACCTGCGCGGCCTGGCGCTCGGTAACGAATCCGCCCAGCAGCTTCTTTCGCAGCTCGAGCCGCGCTACGACTGTATCAAGCTCAGTCCGGGTAAGCCCCGTGGCGTCGCTTGAAACCGGTGCGTTTCGCAGATAGCTGATCGCCTCTTCGAGGTGCAGACGTTCATGATCCACCTCGTTCGTCCGATAAGCGCGCGAAGTCGCGCGGATCGGCGTGTTCATGGGATCGAGCGTGGTCCACTGCAGGACATCGCGGCCAATGGCGGAAAGTACGCGGTGCTGCGGGTCGGTCAAGTCCATGAGCGGAGCGACACGCTTGCCGTCCGAAGGCTCCGAGCCTGCCCCAACGCGCCAATAGAAGAATGGAACGGCCGAGAGCAGCCGCTGCCGCCAGTTCGGGCGAGTATAGCTGAGAAGCCAGATACACGTCACACGATCATTCGCGGCGCTCGTATCACCGAGTGTGTCCCGCAGCGCTGCTACCAGAGGCACATCCTGGCTAACTCCTAACGATGTCTCGCACGACCGGCAGAATAGAGTAAGAAGTTCGGCAGTATCACCGACGGGTGTCGACTTCCAATAGTAGGACGGCTGGGTGAATTCGCGCAGGGTGGGTGTTTTCAGCCGGTGCTCAGCATCAGCCGCGGAGATCAATGACGCACCGAGAAATGCCAGCAGAACTAGTTGTGCAAATCGAAACATCAGAGGCTCGCCCGGCCCGGAATTTGCGTGCAATTCGCGAACCGAACGGCCCGAGAGATCATCCGGACGGAATCTTCCCGCCAGCCAGATAACCATCACGGCTCGAAGGACGTCGAAATTGCTGACTTACACATTCATGTTACGGTAAAAAAGAGTGCATTTCGACACAGCACTGAATCTGGCGTGGGGAATTTTGGGCCTTTTGGCTCTTGCGCGCACGATCCGCGCCACTTTCAGGCGGATACCAGGCGCCAATCGAGCGCCAGCCTGCCTGCACGTGGTAGGCGTTGCACTCATCGTCGCAGCCCTGTTCCCGTACATCTCGGCCACCGACGATGTGCTGCGTATCGATCATTTTAACGCCCAACAGGATCACCGGCACCCCACCAAGAAACACAGCAATAGCGATCTGATCCGGCTGTACGAAGCCATGGATACGCCGGTGATCTCGCCGGTCGTGACCCTGGCCTGTACGTTGTTTTTCGTTTCCCTCGTTATCCTGCCGGTCAGCGCGCTGATTGACCGCAACGAGCGATTCGAAAGCGGACGCTCGCCGCCCATACCTGCCTAAGACCGGAGCTTTTCAAACGTAGAGTTTTGAGGAGGACAGATGCAGCGCCATCCCTGGCGTTTGTACCTCGGTCTCCTGTTTGCGGCCGGATCCGCAGCCCAGAATGCCAATCCGCCGCGAGCACTTACTTGGCAGGAGATCCAGGAAAGATTCAGGACAAATAACCCGACTCTGTTGGCGGGGAAATTCACCATCGACGAGGCACGGGCCGACGAGATCACCGCGTATCTGCGCCCCAACCCGAACATCACGTTGGGTTGGGATCAGCTCACGCCATTTACCACGAATCCGTACCGGCCCATTTGGCAGTCGTATGTGTTCGGCGATTTTGACTACCTGCACGAACGGCAGCACAAGCGAGAGCTGCGTTTGGCCAGCGCGCGTCAGGCGACTGCCATCACGATGTCCGCCCAATCGGATTTGGAGCGCACGCTGACATTTAATCTGCGCGATGCATTCGTTCGTGTGCTGCTCGCCCAAGCTGTGGTAGCGGTCGCGCGGGAAAACCTCGCGTACTACGACAAAGCGCTTTCGGTGAATGCGGACCGCTATCGGGCCGGCAGTATCGCGAAGGTCGATCTTCAAAGGCTCGAGTTGCAGCGTGTCCAGTTCGCCTCGGATCTGGAGGCATCGAAGGTTGATCTGCGCACCGCCAAGATCGATCTGTTGACGCTGCTGCGGGACCGGACACCGGTCGAGAGATTCGATGTTACCGGCGCATTTGATTTCGAGGAACCCGTCACAACTTTGGCCGAACTGCGTGCGAGCGCGCTCGACAGCCGGCCAGATTTGAGAGAAGCGCGGCAGTCGCTCGATAAAGCGAGGACGGATCACCAGCTCGCAGTTGCAAACGGTTCGACGGACCCGACCTTTGGCGTTGCCGGCTCTCATCAGCCGCCGCCGCTGAACACCTATATAGGCTTTAGCGTGAGTTTCCCCTTGCGGATCTTTGACCGCAACCAGGGCGAGAAAGCGCACACGCTCTTGGATATAACCAGGAACGAGAGGCTGAGCGACGCTGCTGAGATTACTGCATTGCATGACGTCGATTCGGCATACGCAACACTCGAGGGCACGCTCGAACTCCTGCGCCCATACAAAACGAAGTACCTGAAAGAAGCGGATGAGATTCGATCGACCGTCTCCTTCGCGTTCGAGCATGGTGCCGCGTCACTCCTGGACTTTCTAGACGCGCAGAAGAGCTACCGCGACACGCAACTTAGCTACGTGAACCTGGTTGGCTCATATCTGTCTGCCGCCAACCAACTGAACTTCGCCGTGGGACGGGAGGTGATTCGATGAGATGCGTGTATTTCATCGCGCTCAGCGGCGCCTTGCTGAGCGCCATCGTGACAGGTTGCGGCTCGAGGCACAGCGCGAATGCCGCCCAGAGTGCTCCGCCGCCCTCTCAGGTCGAAGAGGAACCGGATTTGAACATCGTAAAAGTGGATCGCCCCGAGCGCTTCAGCCTGGTGACGGCGGCACAAAGAGAAGCGTTGGCCGAGCTTCACGCCACCGGAGTGGTGAATGCTGATATCGAAAAATCTGTTCCCGTGATCTCGCTGGCATCCGGACGGGTGGTTGGCATATACGCAAAATTGGGCGACGACGTCAAGCGAGGACAGTTGCTTCTCAAGGTTCTAAGCAACGATATCTCTTCTGCCTTTCAGAATTATCAGCAAGCCAAGGCTGACGAGGAATTGGCTCGCAGACAACTCGATCGCGCCAAGCTCCTCTACGAGCGCGGAGCGATTTCGCTGAACGATCTGCAGGTGGCTGAAGACACCGAGAAGAAAGCTGCCGTCAGCGTAAATGCGATATCACAGCAGGTTCAAACGCTGGGTGGAAACGTGAACAATCCGGATCCCATTGTGAATATATATGCTCCTGTGTCCGGAACTATCGTCGAGCAGAATGTAGCGAATGCGGGCGGCGTGCGCACGCCTGACAATCAGCCAAATCTCTTTACAATCGCGGATCTGTCAACGGTATGGGTGATCTGCAATGTGTACGAGAACGACCTTCCGGATGTAAGAGTCGGCGATCCTGCCGAGGTAGAGCTTAACGCCTATCCTCAGCAGAAGTTTCGCGGCCGGATCAGCAATATCGGAAAAGTTCTGGACCCCGCGGTCAGAACGGCGCCGGTCCGAATCACGATTTCTAACCCGGGCATGATGCGGACGGGGATGTTCGTGACGGCCACTTTCTACGGACAGCATGGAAGGATCTACACGACCGTGCCGAGCGGCGCAGTGCTCCACCTTCATGACCGCGACTGGGTGTTCCTCCCGGTTGGAAAACAAGAATTTCGTCGATCCGAGGTCACTGTCGGGCAGATCGTTGACGGACGCCAGGATATTTTATCCGGAATTACGCCGGGTACACAACTGGTCAACGACGCGCTCGCGCTTTCGTCGGAAAGCCAGCAATAAAGCGGCCGCGGTAACTCACCAGTAACTAAATATGATTCGCGCCTTTGTTGACTATTCGCTCCGGAACAGGTTTCTGGTGCTTGCAGTGGGCATATTGCTGCTTGGCTGGGGCGCAATCGCCTTCAAGAACCTCCCCGTGGAAGCGTATCCGGACGTGGCAAATAATTATGTCCAGGTCATTACCCAATGGCCCGGGCGAGCCGCGGAAGAGGTGGAACAGCAGGTAACGATTCCCATCGAAGTTCAGATAAGCGGCATTCCACACCTGGCGACCATTCGGTCGATATCCGAATTCGGGCTGTCGGTGGTGACGATGAACTTCGATGACAACTCGAGCAACGACTGGAACCGGCAAAAGGTACTCGAGCGGTTGTCTGGCGTGAACTTGCCTGCGAATCTGCAGCCTAATATCGGCCCGGATTACAGCCCGGTAGGTCAACTGTATTGGTACACGCTTACGAGCACAAACCCGCAGTACGACTTGATGGAGCTCAAATCGCTGCAAGACTGGGTCATTACGAAGCAGTTGAAATCGGTTCCCGACGTGATCGATGTATCGAGTTTCGGCGGCACTACGCGCGAATATCAGGTGCGCGTCGATCCTGACAGGCTCGTTTCGTATGGCCTCGGCATCGGGCAAGTGGAACAGGCGCTTTCCAACAACAATGTCAATGCCGGCGGCAGCTTCATTCAGACGGGCGCGCAGCAGGTCAACGTTCGCGAAGTCGGGTTGTTCAGAGACGTGAACGACATCGGCGCAACCGTGCTAAAGGCCCAAAACGGAACTCCGATAAACGTTCGCGAAATCTCGTTTGTAACGCAGGGCCCCAAGATCCGTCTTGGCCAGATCGGTAAAGCGACCCATCGATCCGACGGGAAGATTATCGACAATCCCGATACCGTCGAAGGCATCGTGCTTCTTCGAAAGGGCGCGGATGGGGACACCATGCTCGCGGCGCTGCATGACAAAGTCGCGGATCTGAACCAGCATTTCCTGCCGCCAGGGGTCAAGATCGTTCCCTTCCTTGACCGGAGCGACCTGGTGCATTTCACCACGCACACCGTGATGCACAACTTGACCGAAGGTATCTTTCTCGTGTCGGTCATATTGTTCCTCTTTCTTGGCAACGTTCGTTCGGCCCTGATCGTGGTCCTGACGATTCCGTTCGCGCTCCTATTCGCTTCCATTTGCCTCGACTTGAGCCATGTACCCGCGAACCTGCTCTCACTCGGGGCTCTCGATTTTGGAATGGTCGTGGATGGCTCGGTCGTTGTCGTGGAAAACGTTCTGCGGCATATCAGCAGCTATAGGCGCGGCGAACGGACCATTATGGAACTGATTCGGGAAGCCGTCCATGAAGTGCAGCGGCCGGTCTTCTTCGCGCGCGCCATTATCATCACGGCCTATCTACCGATCTTTACGCTGCAGCACGTCGAGGGCCGACTCTTCCGTCCGATGGCGCTGACAGTTTCTTATGCTCTACTCGGCGCGCTGCTGTTCTCGCTCTCTATATTGCCGGTTCTGGCTCTGCTTTTGTTCGGACGTGAAACGAAGGAATGGCACAACCCGATCCTGGCCGCTATCATCAGAGGCTACCGGCGATCACTCGAATGGTCGATGAGCGGGCTTTCGCGGCGGCTCGCAGTGCTAGGGACCGCCTGCGGCCTTTTGCTGGTAGCCGTGTACCTGATGGTCAGCGGCGCGATCGGCTCCGAGTTTCTTCCCCATCTGGACGAAGGCGCAATCTGGGCGCGTGGAACCCTGGCCCCGAGCACGGGTCCTGCCGAAGGCGAACGTGTCATGAAACGGGCTCGCCTGATCTTCGCGAGTTTCCCGGAGGTTAAGCAGGTCGTAAGTCAGGTGGGCCGTCCGGATGACGGAACTGATGCAGCTTTGTTCTCGAATACAGAATATTTTGTAGATCTGAAGCCCAAAGCGCAATGGCGTCCTGTGTTTCAAGAAGACAAGGAGCAGTTGATTCGAGCCATGGATCGCGAGGTGGAAAAGATCCCCGGCGTGTTATGGAATTTCTCCCAACCCATTGCCGACAACATGGAAGAGGCAGTTAGCGGTGTCAAGGGCGAGCTCGCAATCAAGATCTTCGGCACTGACCTGAAGGAACTCGAAGGCAAGGGCGACCAAATCGTCCGCGTCATGCAGGGAATTCCGGGCGTGCAGGACTTGGGATTGTTCCGCGTGATCGGACAACCGAACCTGAATATCTCGGTTGATCGCGCCAAAGCCAACCGGTATGGTCTCAACGTCTCCGATATCCAGGATGCGATCGAAACCGATATCGGCGGCAAGGCCGTCGGGGAAGTGCTCAAAGGAGAACAGCGCTACGACTTGGTTGTACGTTATCTGCCTCAGTACCGCACCACAATGGATGACATCAGGAATGTCAGGTTGCTTGCCCCGAGCGGCGAGCGCGTATCACTCGACCAGGTCTGCGACATTCAGATGCGAGACGGCGCGTCACAGATCTATCGCGAGAATAATTCACGCTATGTCGCAATCAAGTACAGCGTGCGCGGCCGCGACTTGGGAAGCACGGTGGAACAGGCGATCCGGGAAGTCAATCAGAAAGTGAAGCTGCCTTCCGGCTATTACCTGCAATGGGCTGGTGAATACGCGAGCGCGAAGCGCGCGAATGCGCGTCTCGCCGTTATCGTCCCGGTGACAGTTGCGGTCATTTTCTTCTTGCTCTACTCCATGTTCAGCTCCTTCAAGTGGGCCGGACTCGCGCTGGTCAGCCTGGCATTATCGCCCATCGGCGCGCTGTTTGCGCTTTATTTCACCGGAACGCACTTCAGCGTATCTTCGGGCATCGGTACGCTCGCTCTCTTCGGCGTTGCAGTGGAAACCGGCGTGATCATGATCGAGTACATCAATCAGCTGCGCGCACGCGGATATAGCGCTCACGATGCGGCAATTGAAGGAGCAGTTCTTCGATTACGCCCGATTATGATGACCATGCTGGTTGCGACGCTCGGCTTGCTGCCGGCTGCCATTTCGACCGGGATCGGCTCCGACTCGCAGAAGCCGTTCGCCATTGTAATTGTCGGCGGCCTGAGCGCGACGCTGCTGCTGAGCGTATATGTGCTGCCGACGATCTATACGTGGATTGCGCGCGACGGTGACGTTTTACCGGCCTACGAGCCGGATCTGGCGGAGCCGCGATAAAGATCATTTTCCGGCGTCCCGAAACTTCCCTTAGGGGGCAGACATCAAAACTCGTGGTGTGTTAGCGTAGCGAAACTCACAAATTCTACATTGGAGACCGATCAATGGCTACTACTACCCAACAATCACTGACTACTACCCAGGCGGTTGCGGACAAGCTCGTTCAACTCTGCTCTCAAGGCAAGTTTGAAGAGGCTACGAAAGCGCTTTACTCGCCTGATATCGTAAGCGTCGAGGCAGCGGCGCCTCCGGGACAATCGCGCGAAACGAAGGGTCTCGAGGGTGTCCTAAAGAAAGGCGAGTGGTGGGTTACAAATCACGAAGTCCACTCTGCTGTCGTCGAGGGCCCGCTTGTCGCAGGTTCGCATTTCGCAGTGACTTTCAAATTGGACGTTACCTTCAAGCCGGAGAAGAAGCGCTTCACAATGGAAGAGATCGGCGTTTACAAAGTTGCCGGAGGCAAGATCGTCTACGAAGAATTCTTCTATAACGTGTAAGGTGAACGGTTCCGGACCGTTTGCTTAATTCAGAGGGCTTCCGGCTGGAAAGAAGTGTTCGTGAAATTCCATGCCGGTTGCCCGACTCACCGCGTGCCTCTTTGTCACCCTGTTTTCCCGCCTCCGAAAATGCGATGAAAAAACTGCTTCCAGTGCCACTGCGGTTCCTGGCATTCAGGTGCAGGCGCGTACATGAGAGTGTCCGTACCGCGTTGAACTCCGAGAGACTGCAGTTCGGCGCCCCCGGCCTTTACATTCACCGTAACGAATGTCTTGCAACCGTCGACGGAAGCGATCTGCCAGGGTGATGTGATCTTCTTGTCAGGGCCCCAGTCTTCGAGAAAGCGTTGGTAGTCGTAATTCGGGCAGGGTTTAGCGGCGGTGCAGCCCCAATCTGCATAGGCCTGCTGGTACTCATGACCGTTTACCTGCGCCAGAAAGCGTTCAACTGTCCGCTTCTCGGAGTAATTGTGAAAAACAAGGTAAATGATCCAGGCGAGAACAGCGGCGGCAATGCAACCAAGAATGATCCACTTGATAATGCGATTGCGGCGTTCCTCCCCGACTCCGTACTGCTGCAGGTAACCGCCCATTGTCTTATAGCCTTAGTCTTCGCCTCGCTGAGAAAAGCGGGCTCACCCAGACCGCCTACCTGCTTATGCCCCCCGCAGCACCAACCGGATACGCCTTATCGTACTCGGCAGTCGCTTCAGGCGTGATGTCCAGGGCCGGTCTGTAGTAAATCGTATTGGTCACGTCAATAACGACGTCGATCCCGCGCTGCTCAGCGATCTTCTTGACGACCTGCGCCATTTGACGGCCCGCACGGCCGAGAATGTCCTGGCGCTCGTTATTCACGTCACTCTGTAGATCTTCGCTCAGGCGTTGTAGTTGCTTTTGTTTCTCCGTTCCGCTTTGCCTCAATTGAGCTTCGCGGTCCGGCGTTAGGTTGGGCGCGCTCAGTTGCTGCTGGATGCTTTGGAGATCCCGCTGCAGTGCCTCCATCGACTGTTGCCGTGGCCGGTATTTTGCCTCCAGATCTGCCTGCGCCTTCTTAATTTCCTGGGTGTCGGCTACAGCCTTCTGGGCATTCACGATGGCAACCTTCGCCGGAGCGACGGCCTGCGCCTCCACCCCTACCACGGAAACAGCCGTTGCAGCAACCAGGAGCAAAATGCTCCGCAAACTTGAAACCATTACTCTCTTCAACTCCTCGAATGGATCAGTGGGACCTCTGCCACATACGGGCGTGGTCCTACCGAAGATTTCAGACTAACACTTCACCGTCGATTATCCCCGACTCGGCGCTGGATCCGGCCCTCCCGATCAATAGTGAGACGGACATCCCGCCAGCGAACTTGCCTTCCGGTATATGACGTAGTCCAGACCGCGAACGAGTACAGATCCCAAAGAGGCGCCAGCCAGCAAAACGAAGTGACAACGGGCGCGCGCAGTACAAATCCGGCTGTTATGAGCGCCGACAGAATACGCGCGATAGCCACGACGAGGGCCGGAATCCAAAGACCGCACGCCAGCGCCACAACGATCCAGATGCCTGCATGGGTAATGGGAAGCCCCGCATATCCTTTGCCTTTCGAAGCCCGAATTGTCCGGGCCCAGCGGACCTGGTGCCGCCAGGCTCCAAGCCAGGTCGCGTCGCCGAGCGCGGTTTCAACCACGTATGTTGAAAGCAGAGCGCGCTTTCCTGACAGCGTAAGCCGCTTTGCGATCTGGTAATCGTCCGCCAGATAGTCCGAAATCGCGCCAAGCCCTCCCGCTTGTTCCAAATCCGCCGCGCGAAAGGCTAGAGTCGAGCCCAGTCCAAAGTCGCGTACTCCGAGTAGCTGCGCAACCAGCGTACTGGGCATGAAATCCGTGGCGATGCCGAAAGACTCCCATGCGGCAGCGGGCGTGTGCGCCTTCGCGCGGTACAGGCAAGTGACCAGGCCGACTTCCGGATCGGCAAGCGGCGCAACGATTTCGCGCAAATAGGCCGAAGTCACTTTAATATCGCTATCGTTCAAGACCCACACGGGATAGCGGGCGTGCCGCGCCAGTTCCATGAGCACGCCAACTTTTCCGTTCGCGGCAGGCGCAGATCCGACGATCAGCCGTAAGGGGACATCCGGAAAATCGCATTGCAGGCGGCGGACCTCTTCGGCCGCGGTGTCGCTCTCTTGGTCGATGCCGAACAGAACCTCGAACTGCGGATAATCCTGCTGGATCTGGGAAAGGAAAGCCTCCCAGGAATTCGGGTCCAGGCCTCGAAGGGGCTTCAGAACCGAGACTCCGGGACGGAAGTCCGAGGGCGCCGTATTCCTCCCGATGAGCCGCCGCCGCAGATAACCAAGCGCGGCTAGTATCGCGAGAAGCTGATAAGCAAACGCAGGGAGAAGAACGATCCAGAAGAACCGCAATGGTTGCTACTGAGCAAGGAGCAACACGCCGCAGAGAACCAGTAGCGCTCCTGCCGTGCGTCGCTTGCCGACGGCTTCCTTCAACACAAGCTTTGCGAGCAACGTCTCGAGAACCAGGCTCGCAGCCGAGGCCGGTACTGCAAAGCTGAGAGGCGCGGTCTGAACCAGCGCCATAAAGGCGAAGAACGATATCGCCATGCATACAATAGCGAGCACGAGATAGCGCCGGCTGAGGGTCATGCGAAGCAGCCGCGCCAGGCCGCGAGCGCCGACAGATTGTTCTCCGCTACGCTTCATTTCGTAGCTCTGCAGCAGGTCCGCGAGCACGGTACTGAGGACGATAATGGTCAAAAGCACCCACTTCATGGCTCTGGCTCCGGCTGAGGCTCCGTTTGATGCGCGGTGGTGCCGACAATGGCAGCGCCTCCGAAGATAAGCAAGGTTCCCAGCCAGTGTTTCGGACTGACTGCTTCGTCAAGAAACAGCTTGCCAAGAACCGCGGCGAGCACATAACCGACGCCCGTCAGAGGAAGGGAGAAACTCAAATCCGCCCAGCTCATCAGCGCCATGCGCGTCAGCAGCCACAGAATCAGCAAAGCGACTCCGCTCGCCACAAACGGGTTTAGAATCGCCCGGACATAGCCAAGCGGATTCCAGCCCATCGATTCGCCTAAGTGCTTCATGCCCCATGCCAGGCACAAATTACCGACTGCGTTGAACAGGATCACCGCGAATGCCAGGAGAAAAGTCTTCAACTTGCCGCGCCCCGGAGGCGCCGAACGGGGCTCTAACACCTCGGGCGAGCTGTTCAGGCCGACCTCCTCCAGATCAACCATCAATCTCCGGCACTCAGGACTGCAGCGCGCTCTTTCTGTTGTTTATGATCTCTTACAAACTGCTTCCGCTTGGAGCGGAGCGCCAGGTATTCGCGGGCTTCCTTGTACAGGCGGCGCCGTTCTGCATTGTCGAACACCGCCTTGCCGATCAGCCGCAGCGCCACTTTCGGCCGGAAGTAGAATTCTCCGTAAAACCGCTCAACCCAATCCACCAGTTCGGCCCGGTCCAATCCGGGATACTGGTAATTGGGTAGCTGATGGCCGGCTTCGTCTGTCATGACCTCATCAATCGTGATAAGACCGTTTTTCTTGACGTGATCGTAGAACTCGGTCCCCGGGAACGGATGGCCAACCGACACCTGGATCGTTTCTACGTCGAGTTCCTTGGCAAAATCGATACTCTTGCGAATGGTTTCGCGCGTCTCGCCTGGCAATCCGACGATAAAGTCACCATGGATAACTAGGCCGAGTTTTTTGCAATTCGCAGTGAAGCGGCGCGCCATATCGATGGTGGCGCCTTTTTTAATGTTTTTCAGGATCTGCTGATCGCCGGACTCGTAGCCCACGATGAGGAGCCGGCACCCGGCATCCTTCATGGCCTTCAGCGTGTCGTAGTCGGTCGTGACGCGCGACGT
Organism: Bryobacteraceae bacterium; assembly: GCA_036557345.1. Lineage (GTDB taxonomy): Bacteria > Acidobacteriota > Terriglobia > Bryobacterales > Bryobacteraceae > Bog-105. The sequence goes on along the minus strand of DATBHS010000082.1, from coordinate 30,257 downwards.
GCAACTCCATGTGAAGTTCAGCTTCTTCAGCTTCGAGCACAGCTCGATGGTGCGAGCCTTCTGGTAGTTAAACGTGTCGTCGTCGAAGAAGATCTCCTTCAGCCCCGGGAAACTCTCCAAAGCCGAGCGGCACTCGTTGACAATGTCATCTGAGGACCGCAAGCGCCAGCGGTGACCGGAGTGCGTCTGCGGCCACAAGCAGAAGGTACATTGGGCCGGGCATCCGCGGGTGGTGTAAAAAGAAATGTACGGATTCAGCAGAAACGGCACGTTATATCTGCGAAAATCCAGGTCGCGTTGGTATACCTTCGTCACCCAAGGCAGCGCGTCAAGATCTTCGATCACAGGCGCTTCGGGGTTGTGCTGGAACCCGCCATTTTTCCGGAATACAACGCTGGGGATTTCCTCCAACGGCTTGCCCATGGCGAAATCGCGGATCGGGTAATCGAATTCGCGCTTTACCACGAAATCGATTGCACTTGAAGCGCGCAGGCTCTTTTCCGGCTCAACCGTCACCGGAGGACCGACGAAGGCGACGTTCAACTTCGGGTTGACGTCCTTCATCATCTCGGCGATCCGCACATCCACGTGGAAGCCCGGAGTCGAGGTGAACAGAACCAGCAGCTCGAAATCGGACGCCATCGCCACCGTCTGGTCTATGGAAATCTTATGAGGAGGCGCATCTACGACCCTGCTGTCTGGCAGCATACCGGCTGGATAGCAGAGCCAGACCGGGTACCAGTAGGATTCGATTTCGCGGGCCGCCGGCCACCGCGAACCCGCACCGCCATCAAATCCCTCAAAAGAAGGGGGGTTCAGAAAGAGCGTTCTCATGGACTCCCTTGGCTTTCTCTTTAGATTACTTTGTTTTAGCTCTGCTCCTCAATGATTGCCTTCCACCGGGTATCACCTAAGGTTTATTGGGGAATAGCCGCATCCAGTGGAAGTGAGCCCTCAGTGGGATGCGGTAAGGGACGCCGAGCTGGTTTCAACTTCCTCGCCCGGCACATCGCAGACAGAATTCGGACCTGAATTTAAATAGCTTACGTCAAGTTCCACTTTACCGATCAAGCGTGTTTGAATCGTGCTGCTCAGGTGAGCCGGAACCGGCGCACCGTCCTGAACCGCGAAGGCGCGCTCAAAATCGACTTTTTTGAAGAATATGCTCGGGTTCTTAACCAGGCGGCCTTTCTCATATACAGGAAGATAGCTGCCCGCATCCAGCCACAACTCGCCTTTGAAGAGTCCGACCCTCTTGTGCCGCGGAGAAAGCTGGAAAACATATACATCCTTTCCGAGCACGCCGCGCTCGCCACGGAATTTGAACTTGTAGTTCTCAGGTGTGACGGCAAGGTTCTGCTTTCCTCTACCTTCCTGCTCGGCCTGAAGGTAGCGCGCAATCACTTGATTTTTAACGGTATTGTCTCCCTGGAAACCAAGCACACGATAGGTAATTTGCCCTACTTTCGACATTTGGCGGAGAACCCGGAGCCGCCCCTCTTTCTTTAACCGCGGGACAGATGCATTAATCTCGATCTCCACGGCGCGTTCGCCGGTCGGATCCGGACGGCTTTGGGTGGCACGTAAGTACTGCGCAATGATCGCATTGGAGGTGTCGATCCGCTCATAGGGTACGTTCCCTTCGGCTGCGCATACCTGGCCGGCAGCGAATAGGAACACAACTGTCGCGCCAAATAAGAGGTTGTTTTTCAATGTGATGTTTGGCACGCTGGCAGCCCTGGAGGCCAGCGTGTCCCGCAATAAGAACCGATATATCAATGTATCAGATCGGCTTTTCCGGGTTTTTCCTTTCTCTATACCTCACTTAGATGAAGCGCCAGGCAGTAGCGGTTGCAACGATGTAACAACGCCCGCGACATTCTATTCCAGCTCTGTTTTTCGTGAAATCCGGGCGAGTTCTGTTGCAGGGAAGGAGTTGTCGGAGTTCAGCCATCATGTAACGTGTATCTGCTGCATCCTCGCGCCTTCCTTTGGTTCCTCTGGGATGACGTGGAGCTATCCAAAAAAGGAAAAGACCAGATCCAACAAACACCCAATTGTTACGTTTCAATGGTCTCTCTATGGGAGATCTCGATCAAAACGGCCCTTGGAACGCTGACTCTGCCCGCTCCTTTTCCGCATTACATTCCACAACAACTCGGCACAAATCAATTCAAGGTTCTTCCGATTTTTGGATGTAAAACTTCCGATCCACTCGATCGGCCCGAGTCAAAGCGGGATTGAGCGCTAGCTAGTATGTAGAAGGAGTGATGGCGGCCAGCAGGTAGGGACGCCGCCCTAATATATGCGCCGCGATTACCACAACTGGTACAGTAACCGCCTCGGCCGGAACATGGAGCTCCTGATCTTCGGTCATGCTGGGCAGCCGCTCCTGGTGTTCCCGACGTCTCAGGGCAAATTCTACGAATACGAGAATACCGGCATGATCCATGTCCTGTCGGGAAACATTGACGCCGGGCATCTGCAGGTATTCTGCGTAGACAGCGTGGATTCGGAGAGCTGGTACAACCGCAGTATCCACCCCCACGACCGCGTGATGCGGCACAACGCTTATGAAAGCTACGTCCTGAACGAGGTAGTTCCGCTGATGAAAGGTTTGAGCGGAGCACAGCAAATTTCTACGACCGGCTGCAGCCTGGGCGCTTATCATGCATTCAATTTCGCGATGCGCCATCCCGACGTCACGTCAGCCTGCGTGGCGATGAGCGGCTGTTTCGAGATGAAATCATTCATGGACGGGTATTACGACAGCGACTTTTATTTCAACAATCCGGTCGATTACCTGCCCAACATGAGCGATCCATGGTTCCTCGATCGGTACCGCAGCATGCGCATCATCTTTGGTGTTGGAGACCACGATATCTGTCTGGGTGAAAACTTTCGGCTCGCCGATATCCTGGGGCGCAAGGGCATCCCGCACTGGCTTGATGTCTGGACCGGTGGAGAGGTCCACGACTGGCCGCTCTGGCAGCGGATGGCGGTAAAATTCTTCTGACTTATCGAGCGGGCATGGCGGAGGTGGCGGTGCGCAAAATCGGGATCATCTACGGCATGGAGAACACGTTTCCGGCTGCGCTGGTGGAACGGATCAACAGCAAGAATGTGCGCGGCGTGACGGCCGAACACATACGGATCGGCGGCGTAAAGATGGCCGAGCCCAGCGGATACCGCGTCATCATCGACCGGATCTCTCACGATATCGAGTTCTATCGCGCCTATCTCAAGAATGCGGTGCTGACCGGGACCATCGTCATCAATAACCCGTTCTGGTGGAGTGCCGACGATAAGTTCTTCAATTACGCGTTGGCGAGCCAATTGGGGGTAGCCATTCCGCATACGGTCGTGTTGCCTCACAAGTCTCATCCACCTGGGACTACCCTGCAATCCATGCGCAATCTGGTCTTTCCGCTGAACTGGGATGAGATTTTCGATTACATTGGTTTCCCGGCTTTTCTAAAGCCGTTCAGCGGCGGGGGCTGGAAGAATGTCTCGAAGGTAAACTCTCGCGAAGAGTTTTTCGCCGCCTATGACCAGACCGGCTCATTGTGCATGACGCTGCAATCTGCAGTCGATTTTGACGAATACTTTCGTTGCTACGTGGTCGGACAGGAAAAGGTTTGGATCATGAAATACGATCCCAGGCAGCCGCATCACTTGCGGTACGTGAAAGACGGTTCCGGTGATTCGTCCGCGCTGCGCGAGCGCGTGGTGAAAGACTGCCTTACACTGTGCCAGGCGCTAGGATATGACTTCAATACGGTGGAGTTTGCTGTCCAGAACGGCGTGCCGTATGCAATCGATTTTCTTAATCCCGCTCCCGATGCCGACGTGCACTCAGTGGGGGCATCGAATTTCGAGTGGGTTGTCGAGAATGTCGCCGAACTCGCGATTGCCAAAGCGCTGAGCGACGAGGAGCCCCAAACGCACTTCCATTGGAGTCGGTTCCTGGCCGGACATCAGGAGAAAACGGTAGTAGCTCCGAGTTAGTTCCGTAGGGGCGCGCCAGAGCGGCAAAGTATGAGACCGAGCTTCACCATCGGGATCGAGGAAGAATACCAGACTATTGATCCGGTTACGCGTGATCTACGGTCACATATCGATTCGGAGATCATTTCCAAGGGCAAAACGCTCCTGAAAGAAGCGGTGAAGGCTGAGATGCACCAGTCTGTAGTCGAAGTCGGCACCGGCATCTGCAAGGACGTCAAGGACGCTTCCAGCGAACTCAAAGCACTGCGTTCGCAGATCTGTGAGCTGGCTATGCAGAACGGGCTGCGGCTGGCATCGGCCGGGACGCATCCTTTTGCGGACTGGCGCAAGCAGGACATTTATCCGGATGAGCGTTATGAGGTCATCGTCCAAGATCTGAAGATGGTAGCCCGGGCGAATCTCATCTTTGGCCTGCATGTGCATATCGGAGTAGAAGATCGGGAAACGTCTATCCATCTCATGAATGCGGCGCGTTACTTCCTTCCGCATATTCTGGCACTTTCGACAAATTCGCCATTCTGGCTCGGAATGGACACCGGGCTGAAGTCTTATCGCGGCAAAGTATTCGACAAGTTTCCCAGGACAAATATTCCCGATTACTTCACGAGCTGGGGCGAGTATGAGAGTTTCGTGAACCTCCTGGTAAAAACGAACTGTATCGATAATGCCAAGAAGATCTGGTGGGATATCCGTCCGCATCCGAACTTTCCTACCCTCGAATTTCGAATCTGCGACGTTCCGATGCGCGCGGACGAGACGATCGCAATCACCGCCCTGATTCAAGCTACGATCGCCAAGCTGTACAAGCTCTACTCCGCGAACCAGGGCTTCCGGCTATACCGGCGCGCGCTGATCATGGAAAATAAATGGCGCGCCTCGCGTTATGGGCTGGACGGCAAGCTGATCGATTTCGGCAAACAAAGGGAGGTTCCGGTTCGCGACCTGATTTACGAATACTTGCAGTTTGTCGATGACGTAGTCGACGAGCTGGACTCGAGGCACGAGATTAATTACATTCACCGGATTCTCGAAAACGGCACGGGCGCGGACCGTCAGCTCCGCATCTTTCACGAGACTGGAGATCTGACGAAGGTCGTCGATTACATCGTCTACGAGACGCAGGCCGGCCTCACAAAAGAAATGGCGGGAGCCGGTGTAACACAGTGACCACCGATCTCAACAACATACCGTTCGATACCGAGTTGAGCCCCGGCGCGCACAACGCGGTTTTTGTGTGCCTGAAGGTTCTGCCCTCCGAGAAAGTAACTCTGATCACCGACTATGCCTGCACGGAGATCGCAGCCAGCCTGGTTTCTGAGCTGAATGAGTGCGGCTGCATATATAGGAGCTTTGTACTGGAGGATCTTGCGCCACGGCCCTTGACCGATATGCCGCTCCAGATTCTCGACGACATGGCCACCAGTCAGGTGAGTATTTTCGCCGTGCAGGCACAGCCGAACGAGCTGAAGACGCGCATGCAGATGACCGAGGTGGTGAATCGAAACAAGATACGCCACGCCCACATGGTGAATATCGAAAAGAAAATCATGCTTGAAGGCATGCGGGCGGATTTTCAGCAGGTGGACGATCTAACGTTGCGCGTGATGAACGTGGCGAAGAAAGCCCGGACGATACGGGCAACCACGCCCGTGGGCACGGATATCCGGGCAGAGCTGACATCCGATTACAAATGGATCAAGACGAGTGGAATCATCAGCCGCGAGAAATGGGGCAATCTTCCGGGCGGAGAGACCTTTACATCTCCTCTGGGTGTGAACGGCACATTTGTGGTCGATGGCGTCGTGGGCGATTATCTGTGCTCGAAATTCGGCGATTTGCGGGAGACTCCTCTCACGCTCATTGTCGCTGGAAATCGCCTGGTGGAAGCTCGCTCTGAAAACAAAGAGCTCCGTGAGGAGTTTTGGAACTATACGCATCGAGATGAGAACAGCGATCGCGTAGGGGAGTTCGCTATCGGCACCAATCTCGCTTGCACCCGCGTTGTAGGAAACATTCTGCAGGATGAAAAAATTCCGGGAGTTCACATGGCGTTCGGCGACCCGTATGGCGCGCATACGGGTGCACCGTGGACTTCGACGACGCATATTGACGTGGTTGGGCGGAATTTCGACATCTGGGCCGATGACATTCAGATCATGCGCGGCGGCCGCTTCCTCATCTAAGCGCATGCGAGCGTGATACCCGAGCTACGCAAACGGTTCAACGAGCGCTGGACGCCGGAGCTCTATAGGAAGTTGCTGCAGCGCTTAGAAGAGGTCTCCGGTACGCATGTCGGCTTTCGTTGCAGCGAAACGTCGATATTTCTGCCCAGGGAACTTGTTGATAAGATGAGCCGCTACGGGCAGGAGCTATATACCCAGCTTGCGCTCAGCGCCGAGTACCGGCGCGCATCGGAAGCGGCGATTCCAGCGAAGTTTCGTGTTCCGAACGAGACGGAGCATCCCCTTTTCCTGCAAGCCGACTTCGGCCTCGTCCGCGAGGCGGATGGGAGTCTGGAGCCGAAGCTGGTCGAGATCCAGGGATTCCCTTCCGTCTACGGCTTTCAGGTCGCGCTTGCGAACGCCTATCGAGACACGTATAAACTCGAAGAACTTGATGCTCGTTTGACACCTTTCCTCAGCGGACTCAGCGAAGACTCGTACTGGGAGCTACTCCGCCGTACGATCCTGAATGGCCACAGTCCTGAGGGCGTGGTCCTCCTCGAGATCGAGCCGTACGAGCAAAAGACCTTGCCGGATTTCCTGATTACTCAACGCCAGGTTGGGATCCGGATCGCCTGCATAACGGAAATAACGAAGCAAGGCCGCAAGCTGTACTTCCAAGGGACTCCGATAGAACGCATTTACAATCGCGTCATTGTGGATGAGCTGATGCGTAAAAATATTCAACCGGCATTCCAGTTAGCGGACGATCTGGATGTGGAATGGGCAGGCCATCCGAACTGGTTCTTTCGCGTCAGCAAATTCTCCCTCCCCTGGCTCCGGCATGCCTGTGTTCCAGAGAGCCATTTTTTAGATGAAGTGGATCCGCTGCCTGAAGATTTGGACGACTATGTTCTGAAACCGCTCTATTCATTCGCCGGCCTTGGTGTAAAGATCGGGCCATCGAGGGAAGAGATCGCGGCGATTCCGAAGCAAATGCGGTCCCAATACATTTTGCAGCGAAAGATGGATTTTGTGCCAATGATAGATACCCCGGGCGGAATGACCAAGGTTGAGATCCGTATCATGTACGTCTGGGACAACGGACTGCGGCCCCTAACATCCGTATTGCGAACAGGCCGCGGCGTGATGATGGGAGTGGATTTTAATAAGGACCTGCACTGGGTGGGTGCGTCGGCGGGATTCTTTGTCACGCAGACCTAGAACGTATCTGCGCGTACGGCAGGGATTATTCGTAACGCAGCGCCGCAATCGGATCCACTCTCGCTGCTCTTCGGGCTGGAATGTAGCTTGCCAGCACGGCCACCGAGATTAACAACACGCAGGATAGGGTGAAGGTTAATGGATCGGTAGATGTGACGCCAAAAATATAGCTCTTCAAAAGTCGGCTCAATGCCAGGGCTCCGGCCATACCGACGGCTACTCCAAAGAGCGTGACAGCAAGGCCCTCTTTCAACACCAGGCCCAGCACCTCGCGATGACTCGCTCCCAGCGCCAGCCGGATGGCCATTTCTCTCGTGCGCCGGCTTACCGTATAGGACATTACGCCGAAGATTCCTACCGCAGAAAGCACCAGGGCCAGCGTCGAGAAAATCCATAGCAAGGTCATCGGAAAGCGAATTGCGCCGTAGGTGTCGGAGACAATGTCGCGCATGGTTCGGATTTGGTTAATGGGCTGTTCCTTATCGAAAGACAAGACTGCTTCGCGCAGAGCTGGAACTACACTCATCGGCGGCACGGCTGTTTTTACAACCAGGAAGACCGACGGCATAGGGTTCTGCGCAAATGGCACGTAGATGGCAGCTTCCGGCCTCCACAGATCGTCATTTCGAACGTCCTTTGCGACCCCGACGATCTGGAGCGAACGTGAGGAATCGGATTTCCCGGAGTAAACGCGGGCAAGAATCGTCAGATGACTCCCGATTGGAGTGGAGTGCGGCCAGTAGCGCCGCGCCACCGTTTCGCTGATTATGGCGACCGGCGTGGCGCTCTGTCCGTCGCGATTGTCGAATGCGCGACCCGTCACCAGATGCGTCCCGATGGCTTTGAGGAAATCCGGTGTCACGATCTTGAAGCTGGCGGTGGGTTCTTGTCCGGGAGCAGCGGGAGGTCGCCCCTGCGGCTGGAAGAATACATTGGCGCCTCCGCCTTCGGCTCCTGCTGCTTTCACACCAGGTATCGTCTCGATCCTTTGCACAAGGCCACGGTAGAAAGCCGCCTGTTGAGGGGCGGACGCATATTTGTAATCGGGCAGGCTGAGACTCATCGTTACGACATTCGTGGGATCGATGCCCAGATCGACGTTCATCAGTTCAACGAACGTGCGCACGAACAAGCCCGCGGCCGTCAATAAAACAAGGGCTAGGGCCATCTCGGAAACGACCAGCGTATTTCGCAGCCGCCGCCCTGATTCCGCGGCGGTGCTTGACGTACCCTCTTTCAGCGATTGGTTCAATCCTGCTTTCGCCGTGAGCCAGGAGGGTGCCAGGCCGAATATTATGCCCGTCGCAGTCGTGACTACCAGGCTAAATATCAGAACGCGCCAATCGATGTTGATGATTCTGGCATTCGGGAGACTGAGTTCGTAGCGGGCCATCGCGACAGTAAGGAGTCGGTCTCCCACATAGGCGAGCAGCAAGCCAAGCACTCCGCCGCAGACCGCAAGCAGCAGGCTTTCGGTGAGCAGTTGCTTCGTGAGACGGCGAAGAGTGGCACCGATCGCGACTCGAATTGCGACCTCGCGTTGTCGTCCGGTAGCTCGAGCCAGAAGCAGGTTGGAAACGTTGGCACAAGCAATCAGCAATACGAGCATGACTGTACCCAGCATGATGAATAGCGGCTTTTGCATGTGGCGATGATAGGCGGCGTGTAGAGGTTCGACTTTGATTCCCCAACCTTCGTCGGCCGCAGGATATTGCCGGGCAAGAGAATTAGCGAGTGCATTCATCGCAGCCTGCGCCTGAGCGATGCTTATGCCGCTTTTGAGCCGCGCCTGTGTCTGCAGATCTCGCGACGTACCGCGCCCGGCTTCACTGCGCTCCTCGGGCGTTAGGACCAGCGGAACAAAAACATCCATCTCCTGATCCCAAGTAAAGCGAAACGAGGCTGGCATGACGCCGGCAATTGTGTAGCGCTTCTGGTTGAGATCGATGGATCTTCCAAGAATCGAGCGATCAGCTCCGTAGCGTGTTTGCCATAGACGGTACCCAATGACTGCGGCGCCATCCCGTCCTGGCTCCGTCTCCTCGCGAGTGAGAAAACGACCGAGGATCGGCTGAACGCCAAACATGGGCAGGAGGTCAGCCGAAGCCTTGATGCCAACTATGCTCTCGGGCCGGTTGCCTTCCGTAATGTTGAACCGAGACCAGCGAAAGTAAGCAACATATTGGAAAATCCCAGCCTTGGCGATATCTTCAATGTTCGGAGCCGAAACGCCGGTCTGAATGTAGCCTTCGCCCTTCTGCTCGCGCCACTGCCCGAGGCCTACGAGCTGTTCCGGATTCGGATAAGGGAGCGGGCGCAGAAGGACAGCAGCGATGAGGCTGAAGATTGCGGCATTGGCTCCTATACCCAGCGCCAGCGTGAGCACCGCCACGAGCGTGAAGCCGGGATTCTTAGCCAGTACGCGAAGGCCGTGACGCAGGTCTTGAACCATTGTTCCTGCCGTTACTCAATCATATAAGCGTGGTTTCGGGCACGCGGCAGTACATTTGAATAGTGTCTTCGGTTCGTGGAGCGACACAAAAGGAGTGAGCATGCCGATCAACGCCGCAGCGGGCAAGCCAGCCGATCCTGCACAGCTTGTAAATGTCCCTCGCCTCATCGCCAGCTATTACACGATCAAGCCGGATCCGGGCGAGAGAACACAGCGCGTTGCCTTCGGGACTTCCGGGCATCGCGGATCATCGTTCTCAGGCAGCTTTAACGAAAATCACATCCTGGCGATTACGCAGGCGATTTGCGCATACCGGAAAGAACAGGGCACGGCAGGGCCGCTCTTCCTGGCTATGGACACGCACGCTCTTTCCGAGCCTGCGTTCATGAGCGCACTAGAGGTGCTGGCCGCCAATTCCGTGACTGTCATGATCGATCAGCAGGGCGGCTACACACCAACTCCAGCGCTCTCGCATGCCATTCTGACTCATAATCGCGGCCGGGAGAGCGGCCTTGCCGACGGCATCGTGATTACGCCATCGCATAATCCGCCGGAAGATGGAGGATTCAAGTACAACCCCCCCTCCGGAGGCCCCGCCGACACCAGCGCAACGAAATGGATTGAAGATCATGCCAATGGTCTGCTGGCAACCGGATTGAAGCAGGTTCGACGTACTCCGTTCGAGCGCGCACTCAGAGCGGATACGACGGGCCGCCACGACTACGTATCGAACTATGTGAACGACCTGGGTTCCGTGATCGATTTTGATGCGATTGGCCGTGCTGGTCTGAATCTGGGAGTCGATCCGCTAGGCGGTGCAGGAGTCGCTTACTGGCCGCGTATCGGCGAGCGCTACAGGCTGAAGCTCACGGTTGTCAACACGAACGTGGATCCAACCTTCCGGTTCATGAGCTTGGACTGGGACGGCAATATCCGAATGGACTGCTCATCGCCCTACGCCATGGCGGGATTGATCGCACTGAAAGATCGCTACGATGTCGCATTCGCCTGCGATACCGATCATGACCGGCATGGGATCGTGACACGCAGCGCGGGGCTGTTGAATCCGAACCACTACCTCGCAGTCGCAATCGACTATTTGTTCAATCAGCGCTCAGAGTGGAGGCCGGATGCGGGAATCGGCAAGACGCTCGTGAGCAGCACGATCATCGACCGAATTGCGGCACACCTGGGCCGCCGGCTCGATGAGGTGCCGGTCGGATTCAAGTGGTTCGTGGACGGTTTACTTGATGGTTCGATCGGGTTCGGCGGCGAGGAGAGCGCGGGCGCCTCGTTTCTGCGCAGGAACGGGAGCGCATGGACCACCGACAAAGACGGCTTGATCCTGGGGCTGCTATCGGCTGAACTTACGGCAAGGCTCGGCAAAGATCCGGGCGAGCGATACCGGGAGCTAACGGTACAGTTCGGCGATCCGGTCTACGAACGGATCGACGCGCCGGCATCGCCGGAAGAGAAAGCGATTCTGGCCAGACTTTCTCCCGAGCAGGTCTCTGCAAAAGAGCTGGCGGGCGAGCGCATCGAAGCGATGCTGACCACGGCTCCCGCGAATGGCGCTCCCATCGGCGGATTGAAGGTGGCGACGAAGAACGGCTGGTTTGCCGCCAGGCCATCTGGCACGGAAAACGTCTACAAGATCTATGCCGAGAGTTTTCTCGGAGCGCGGCACTTGAAGCGCATTCAAGAGGAAGCACGAGAGCTGATCTCGCGAACCTTCGAAGCGGCGGGGGTGGCAAGCGCATAGTCGAGCGATCATTGTTAAACTTCTGATTTGAAGCGCAGCAATATGACTAGGCGGGCAGCCATTGGGCTACTCGGGCTCCCCGTCGTTCACGCATTCGGGCAGGGCGTCTCTTCGCGCGGCGTTAAGCCGCAGCCGCGCGGCAAACCTTCGGGCCTGCCGTTCAATGCCTGTTTTACGGATGTCGGTGATAAGGCGGGATTGACTGCCCCTCTGATATATGGCCCAGCCGATCATAAAACCTACATTATTGAGACTGTCGGCTGCGGGTGCGCTTTCCTTGACTACGATAACGACGGCTGGCTGGATATCTTTCTCCTTTGCGGTACGCGTGAAGAAGGCCCGCCGGAAGGGGCGACGAACCGCCTCTACAAGAACAATCGCGACGGGACGTTCACGGATGTTACAGCAAAGTCGGGATTAGGACGGAGTGGTTGGGCCTCTTCGGTTGCAGTGGGCGACTTTAATAACGATGGCTTTGAGGATCTGCTCATTACTTACTACGGGCAGAATATTCTCTACCGCAACAACGGCAACGGCACTTTTACGGACATAACGAAGGAAGCCGGCCTGCTCCATGACGGCATAAAGTGGGGAGCGGGCTGCACGTTCATCGATTACGACCGTGACGGCCGTCTGGACCTGCTGATCTCCTATTACTGCGTGTTTGACAAGAATCGCGTCCCCAAACCGGGTGAAAGCTCGTTCTGTAATTGGAAGGGAATTCCGGTGAATTGCGGGCCACGGGGGCTTCCGCCGGGCAGCCTGGCGCTTTATCACAACAATGGCGACGGCACCTTCACGGATGTAAGTGTTAAATCGGGAATCGCGAAGGGTCTTGGCAGCTATTGCATGACCGCGGTCGCTGCAGATTTCGATAATGACGGCTGGCCGGACCTCTATATCGCCTGCGATTCGACGCCCAGCTTTCTTTTTAAGAACAACCACGACGGCACGTTCACCGATATAGGCCTCGAAAGCGGCGTGGCGTTGAACGAAGACGGTATGGAACAGGCCGGTATGGGGCTTGGAATCGGCGACTTCAACCTGGACGGCAAGCTCGACATTCTCAAGACACATTTCGCCGACGATACTGCCGTGCTCTATCGGAACGATGGGAAGGGCAGCTTCGAGGACGTTACCAACTCTTCTGGATTGGGTGTCGAGACGCGCTACATCAGCTGGGGCGCAGGCATGTTCGATCTGGACAATGACGGCTACCCTGACCTCTTTTGGGTGACCGGCAGTGTCTATCCGGAGATCGAAAAGGCTCTGCCAAATTATCCGTTCAAGAGTCCGAGAATTCTATTTCGCAATCTGCGCAATGGAAAATTCGAAGAGCTCCTGGATCAGGCAGGACCCGGCGTTGCGGCCCCGCATGCCAGCCGCGGCGCGGCGTTCGGCGATTTCGATAACGACGGAGATCTGGACATCCTGATCATGAATCTGAATGAGCCGCCATCTCTTCTCCGGAACGATATGCGTGGCAATGACCATTGGATCAAGCTTAAACTGATTGGCACAAAATCCAACCGCAGCGCTATAGGAGCGCGAGTGACCGCGCATTACGGCGGCAAAATTCAGGCGCAGGAGGTTTTGAGCCAGGCGAGTTTCTATTCGGTTAACGATCCGCGGCTGCACTTCGGCCTTGGTGCGGTAGACAAGGTAGACCTGGACATTCGCTGGCCGAATGGGGGCTCCGAGCGCTTCACGAACGTGGCCGCGGATCATCTCGTGACAATCCGCGAGGGAGCGGGAATCGTGAAGACGGAGCCGTTTGCCAAGCGCACAAAGTCCGGCGTCTAGCATCTTACGGATACAAAAAAGCTCGATTCGGGAGAAGATCCCTAGTATGGAAGAATAGGAGTGCCGGAGAAGAGCTTGCGGGCGCTCAACTTTTTTCTTTTCGTCACCATAACGGCAGGCTCTGCGGAATGCCAGGAAGGACGGCCCATCGATCCCGAACTGATGCGGCCAAACGAAGCGCATATCACGGCCGCAACCGGACAGGTTTCGCGCATTCGGGATGCGCAGGCGTGGGCTCTCAGCGCAGGTGAGCAAGTGCCGGTTCGCCAGATTATCACTACGGGGAGAGATGGGTACGCCCGCTTCGAAGTCGCCGGCGGAAGTAGCTTTGAGCTGTTCAGTAATTCGAGGATAATATTCCGGCAAAATACCGCAATGGCAGGCGATCTATTGGATGTGGTCGCGGGCCGGGTGCGTGTTCACCTGGAGCCGACTGCCGGCCAGACCCAGCAGCGCGTCTTCACGCCGGCCGCGATCATCACTGCCGCCCAGCAGCCCGCGTCGATGGCAATTGCCATCGACGAAGACAATACGGTTCGTATCGATGTCATGGAAGGCGAGGTTCGGGTACAGCACGCATTGCGGCCGCGAAACGATCCTACGATCGTCCGAGCTGCGGATGCTATTTTGATTCGACCCGACGAGCAGATTTCGAGGCGCGTGGACCGCGGCTCATTGTACCGATACACGGTGAAATCTCTGCATGATATCTGGTCATCGGTTTGGCCCGGTCACACGGGGCCGCATGATGGCGATCCGATCGAACAGAAGCTTCTGGCCCAAAGATGATGCGCTTGGTCGCCCTGCTTCTCGTTTGTATTACTACACCTGAATTTCTTGCGAGTCTGCGAAGACTTTGGTGGGGCAGGCCCTTTGGCCTGCGCGGGTTTCCCAGCCCCACAATTCGTTTGGTTTCGGCTTTGCTGCTCTGTCGGCCGGCTTGTGTGTGCGCAGCCCAGAAGCAGCCGCCGGCACCCGTTAAGCAGCAGGCGCAGGTAGCCGAAAACGGGCTGGAAAACCCATGGGATGTGCGCGCCATTATCAGCGCAATTGACAAAGATGCGGCAAAACTTCGGCCATTGCTCGCTCAACTGAATCCGCAGCAATGGTACGACCAGAAGGGGGCCCCTACTACGTATATCCTTCAACTACAAACTGCACAGCGGCAGGTAAACGACATTGATGTGACCACCAAAATGCTTTCGGCCAAAACGGAAGATCTGGCCCTGGCTTTGGATGAATATTTCCGGCTGGAAGCGCTGGATGTGAGTGCCAGGTCGTTAGCGGAAGGTGCGCGGAAGTACGGACCTCGCGGGCAGGCGGATCAGCTCGATGCCTTAATAGCCAGCAATTTCACCAATCGGGAGCGATTCCGTGAATATCTCAAGGATCTGGCCACCAGCACTCAGCAGAATTTCAAGATTGCCGATGAAGAAGCCCAGCGCTGCCGCGGTATGATCAGCAAGGAGCCTGGGCCAACCTCGAACCGGCCGCGGAAATAGTAATGGAAGTAGCAACGTTTATCTGTTCAATCTGCGGCGAAGCATCGTACCGGATTTGTGTGTACTGCACGAAGGACGCCTGCGCCAATCACCTATGCGAGCGCTGCTTGCGATGCAGCGACTGCTGCGAATGCGACGTTCCGCTTATCACGCAGGAGCGGAGCGGTGTAAATAAAGAGCGGAGTGGTGTAAATCAAGAGCGGAGCGGTGTAAATGAAGGCGCGCGTCCCGCGGAAATTACGGTTCCTCCCGAGTGAGCGCCAGGCGCTTACCGTTTGATTTAAGCGCCTTCTTCAAGACTGGGTCCCGATCTCCACTCACCCAGGCTTCCTGAATTACTTTCTCGTTCAGACCGGCCAACCGTCCGGCCAGAATGAAAGCCGGAAGCGCATGCTCAAGGTCATGCCACCGCGCCATCTCCACCACCGAAGGCAGAGCGCGTTCGCGAATGAGAGACAGCACCTCCGGGTCACGCTGTTCCGTCAAGTTCACCAATGCCAGGCTCGCGTTGCGGCGGTCGGACCACACGATGGAATTCATCAGTTCGACAAACCAGGTCGGTTCAATGCGAATCTGCTGCTCCCGATGAAGTCTCGCGCCCACTGCCACAGCCTTCAAGGCGCGCGCCGCATTCTCGCGAACGTTGTCGTCCTGATCGCGGAGCGCCCACTGAAGTCCGTTCACTACCGTCTTCGAAGTCCGCGGCCCTCGCGGCCCGTATTGCAGCAGGTAGGTAGCTATGGCCCGTTGTTCAGGATCGGACGATTCGCGGATTACGCGATCGATCACGGTAAGATCGCGCTCGACCAGTGGAATAAATGACTGCTGCAAGCCCCTGCAATCCGGATCTGCCATGAGCGAGTAGCCGTTAGTGAGATCTTCGTCGGCATTCCGTCCCCGTATGCTCTCGCCGACGGCGTCCAGAAACGCACGGTACTTATCTATCAAGTCGGCGGGAAGCGCGATATCTCCGGTTGGAGCCGGATGAAACTCTACATGCGGCGAGTCGCGCTCTTCGATACCTACGTACAGGATCGGTTTTTTCCCCTCGCAGCATGCTGCTTCAATGCGGGAGGCGACAACTCCTGAGATCTTGTCGATGCGCTCTTCGGCGTCTTCACGGGAAGGAAGCAGGTCGCCGGGACTGGCGCCGAGCGCCGACCTGATCTTCTGGACGGAAACCTTTCGCGCGCCGTAAATCTCGACATCGCCGATTCGGGGAGTGATGTCAGTTCCCGATACGGCGGCGCCCACAGCTAAGGACGTTGCGAGCAGATAAAAGCAGAGGTACTTCACGCTTCAGTATCGGACGCGCCTGGTACCACTTCCGTTTACGCTTGCTTTTCGGCGATATCGCCAATAATCGGGAGCTTTACCTTCTTATTGTTGTAGGCCGAGAACATCATGTAGAGCCACAGCGCGATGACAAGAAGGCCAAACAGCGGAGCGAGAAGGAAACCGAGGCCGTGCGTCAGAAAACCTATCATCGAGTAGAGAATCCAAAGGACAATGACCGCCACATGCAGGAAAATCGACTGGAAGGCATGGAAACGAACGGTCTTGTTCTGGTTATAGGGGGCGATGAGTAAAAAAATGATTCCCGTGACCAAGCCGAACAGATAGCAGAGCGCGCTAGCGACATTATCCGTGAGACCCGGCGCGGCCACCGGAGTTGCAGGCGGGACGTACCCAGCCCCAGCGCCAGCCGGCGCAGCGCCACCGCTCACCGGCGTTCCACAGTTCTGACAAAACGTGCCAGAGACTTGAGCTCCACAATTCGCACAAAATGCCATTAACGATCTCCTCGGAACAGCGTTCTTTCTGAGTCTAGTGCAAGTGAAATAAAAAACGCTACACCGCAGCCACAGCCACCGGACGATGCAACACCGGGCGAAGTACCAAATTAACCAGTACCATAATAAGGGCGAATACGGGGATCAGCATTAGGCCGCGACGATATCCGCCACCTTCGGACAATGCGCCGATGATAGGCGAACTGACCGCCAGGCCGATCCATCCAAACGTAATCACAATGCCCATCGCGGTGGCGGTGCCTCGTTGGAACGTATCGCCGGTGATGCCGAGGGTCGTCGGAAATACGGGCGCCATGCTGAGGCCGGCGCAAAATACCGCGACCATAATGGCGGTTGTGGAAGTAAGCTGCAGCATGACAAAGGTCGTAATCGCGATGCAGATGGACGCAATCAGTGTGACTGTGAGAGCCGGCGTCTTGATTAGGATCCTGGATACGACGACGCGTCCCAGGAGAAGCCCGAAAGCAAAACCGTAGCTGACCACATGACCCGCTGTCGCTTTATCGAAGTTAACGGTCACAAGATACGTTTTCAGCCAGTTCCACACGCCCACTTCACACGCGACATAGAGGAAAAGGAAGAAAGAGAGCAAAATGAGGGCGGGCTTCGATAGCAAGCCTGAAACCTCGGCGAGGCGAAACCCGGCTTCGCCTGCGGGAGCGGGCATTTTTGCCGCCGCGTTTGCCAGGAGCGCGAGAATCGTCAGCGCGCCGATCGAATAACACAGTAATGCCGCGCTGACGTCTTCGCTCGCGACGTAGGTCGTAATAATCCCTCCCAGTCCGAAAAAGAGATTCAAAAAGTTGAGCGCCGATGCGCGCCGCGTGGGTTCGATCGCACCGACGAGGTGGTTAGCCCCGGTCACAACGATTCCGCCACCGAAACCGAGGATGAAATAGACGACAAGGAGCCCGCTATAGCCGCCCGCGTTGGGAGCCGCGAATAACGAAGCGGCCACCAAGCCCAAGCCCACAACGAGAGCCACCTTGTTTCCGCGTACGTCGATAAAGGGTCCGGCAGAAAGAGACGCAATCACCAGACCAATCGCTTGCAGCATCGCCAGCGTTCCCTGCTGTCCGGCGGTCAGCCCGTATGTTGGAAGAAGCGCGCCCAGAATGGGTGCAATCAAGCCATAGACGAAAATTGATAGGACGGCCGCAAGGAGAAGCACCGAGAAATAGTATCACGGAGCCGCGGGACCACAAATGAACGCAAATAAACACTAAACTCGCGGCGGGCTAGCTGAGGTAGCGCGTTCGCTCAACCTATTGCGCTTGCGAATCAGGCTCCCTCTCTGCGTCCGCTAATTTTCGATACAGCGCCAGCTCTCTCTGCGCATCTTCGCTGCGACCAGCCTTCTTGAAAAGCATCGATAGCCTGTAATGCGTGCTCTTTACGCCGGGCGCAAGACGTTCCGCAATCTCGAACTCGCGAATTGCCTCGTTCAAATCACCGCGCTTCTCCGCGAGGCTTCCGAGAATCGAATGTCCATCGGCCAAGGAGGGTCGTAAGGCCAGGCACCGCCCGGTTAACACTCGGGCCTTATCTAGATTGGCTCTTTCCATCTCAATCTCGGCTAGCTTGCAGAGCGATTCAGCGCCGCCCGGGTTCAATGCTAGCTCCGCTTGAAACTGCTCTTCCGCAAGCTTTCGCTTTTCTTCACTTCTTTCTTCTGACAGCAGGGCCTCTCCCAGTTGATAGTGCAGCCCATTTACCTGAGGCCCTTTCTGTATCGCCTTGCGAAACTCCTCGGCTGCTTGCGGGTATCGCTCCTGCGTCATATAGTTTTGGCCGAGTACTTCGTGCACCCAGAGTGAATCCGGATAATCCTGCGCAAGCTTCTGCAGATTAGAGGACGCCCGCGCAGAATAGATCCGATAAGCCGTATACAGGACCTCCGGGTTGTCCGGATCAAACCGGCTCAGTTCTTCGATCGTCGCCGCAGCCTTTTCGAGCAGCCCGGAATCGGAATAAGATTTAACTAGTTCCAGCCCGGCCTGTCTGTGCAAATGCCGGTCCGTCACGCCATTGAGAGATTCCTCGATCAACTGGCGGCCTGTAACATCTTCTCCCTGGTGCAACTGGCACATTCCAAGGAATGCCTTCGCGCTGGCTGAAGACGGATCGAGCTTGAGCGCTTGCTGGAAGTTCGTCGCGGCGTCTCCATAGTCCGCCTGGAGAAACTCGACCATCCCCAAGTTTGCATAGGCGCCAATGTTCTTAGGGTCTAGAGCAATGACCGCCTGTAACTCTCGTTTCGCCTCCGCGGCATTGTTAGCTGCAATCGCCTCCTGCGCTTTCTTTGCGTGTTGTGAGAGATCCGCCGCGCCTTGCCCGAACATCGCGAGCGTCCAGGCAAACCATATCAAGGGCCGCACGAAACAAATTTTCAGAAATAGATGTGAACACCAAACTGAAGCCGCCGCATAGTAGCCTGCAGACTTGTGATCTGACCTGCACTTGTTTGATCGACATTTGCGTTGGGCAAAGCGAGGTTGGTGTTGTTCCATGCGTTGAAAGCCTCAGCCCTGATCTGAATTCTAGTCGCTTCCTTATTCAGGAAGGATCCAAATGTGAAGTCTTTCGAGAGCGCCCAGTCCGCGTTAACAAGTCCGGGGCCGCGGAGGGACCCCACTGACGCATAGCCGAACCGGCAACAGGTAGGAATCGAAAAGGCGGCCGGGTTGTACCAGAGCTCAGACCGTTGACCGTTTGGCACGTCAGATGGTGACATGCCTTGGATCAAGTCAGGTCGTTGTTGGAAGTCTGCATCGAGGGTAGCGTTGCTCGACACTCTAGGTGAAAACGCCAGCCCTGATTCGACACTCATGACTCCGCTGAAGACCCATCCGCCGAGGAGCCAGCTTTTGATGCCAGTTGCATTTGATCCGAACGGTCGCCCTGGTCCGTAAGGAATGTTAACGGTATGCATGGTTACCCAGACGAACTTGCGGTCAATCGATCCTGTGTTGATGGTGCCGCCTCCCGGTCCGTAGTCGATTGCGCGATTGTAAGTTGTCGGGCTCCAGAAATCGCCGTAACCCATGGCTCTGGACCATGTGAAGTTCGACGTTAGGGTGTAAAAGCTCGTCATCCGCTGGTTGAAAACGATGTTCATTGCGTTGTAGTTCGAGTCGGAACAGTTACAAGCCAGGCTGATGCCTTGTGAAAGACCGTAGGCGTTGTAATAAGGCCGCCTGCTCAAAAGTGACCCAGTGCCGATATTCGCGGCGTTAATGTTCGGCTGCCAGTTCAGGTGCGTGCCCTTGTTACCGAGATAGCCCACCGATATCGTCGCTCCGCGGCCCACCGCTTGCTCGATCGTAAAATTCCAGGCATCCATAGTTTCCGTTTTCCAGTCGAACTCCCTTGTTTTAAGGGTGACGCTGTCAGGAGCGCGTAGTAATCCCGAATCCGGGAGCGGCGGGATTACTGCCGCCGGTGGTGTGACGTTGATCGGAAAAACCGATTGATAAACGTTCGTTTGTGAGACGTCCTGCTGCGTCACGACGGGATAGCCGCTCGTCAGGTGATAAAAGGTCGCATCATAGCCTGAAGAGAAGAAGCTACGTCCAAGGCCAGCTCGGATCACAGTGTTCTGCGTCGCCTTGTAGGCGAAACCTAATCTCGGTGCGAAGTCATTCTTGGGCGTGTGCACGTTCGTACTGTCGGATACCGAGCCAATACCTGCAAGCAGAATGTTGCCCGTACCTGGGTCGAAGTTCGCAAGTCCTCCTTTGTACGGTGAGGTGACAGGCGTGAAGTAATCCCATCGCAGGCCATAGTTCAAAGTGAGCTTTGAATTGACTCGCCAGACGTCCTGCACATACAGCCCAAGCGCCGACTGCCGTTCGGCGGGTTCTCCTGTGAAGACTGCCCGATCGAAGGAACAAGTGCCTCCAAGCAGGAACGTTGCCATGCCGATGCCCGACTCCGGATCGCTCGGATCACCGGTTGCGGACTGACAGAAGTTATAGTTTCCACGGGAGCTCGCGTTTACGGATTCGAAGTCGAACTGGTATCGCCGGAAATCAACTCCCCAGCGTAGTTGATGACTTTGGGTGATCTTAGACCAATTGCTCAGGTATTCAAACGTGTTTTCCGTGTCGAAGCGCGGAATGCCCACGCCGCTCGGGATGCCCATGAAATAACTGCCGACCGGTCCACCGATAGTTATTCCCGCCAGGCCTCCCGTGATCGGCTCGCCTGTGTTTATGCCCGGAATCCCAACGTCGTTGTTCGTCTGCAGGTTGGAATCATACTGGAGGGCAGCCAAATTGAAGCGCGAATATCCCACTCTAAATTCCGCCAACAGACTTGGGCCGAATGTGTGTATATAATTCATCGCCGCATGATGGGCAGACGAATTCGCATTTTCCGGGCTGAGACCGCCTTGTGAGGGACCCCCGGCTACTTGTCCGAAAAGAGGTGGATTCGACAGCAGTGTACTGAAGTAGCTATAGCGTACGAAAAACTTGTCGGCATCGGTAATATTCCAGTCGCCTCGTGTATCGGCCCAATTCTGATTGAATTTCTCTTTCACGTTGCCGACGTAATTGTTATCCGTCCCCGTGCTGATATTTGGCAGGGGCAAGAGGTTGAGCAGATTCACAGCGACTGGATTGAATTCCCCGAGCGGAATCCGGTTTCCTTGAAAGGGCACTCTGCCGGAGCCGTCCGGGTTGCCGGTTTTTGGGTCATAGATGATATTCGGAAGAGAACTGAAGTCCCCGTTACGGAAAGCCTCGTTCGGCACGGTGGCAATAATTGACGCACCCTGAATTTGGCGCGTGAGCTGATAGTCGCCGAACACAAAAAGTTTGTTTTTCTTTATTGGCCCTCCTAGGCTGAAACCTCCCTGGTTCCAGTTGTAGGGAGCAACACCTGTTCCCTTCCCGTCTTTTCCCGTTCCCGCAATCTTTTCAGTCAACGGATCGGCAGCGAAGGTAGCGTTGTTTCGGTTGAAGTAAAACAGAGTCCCATGCAAATCGTTGGTCCCTGATTTCGTGACGTACTGCGCCACCATGCCAGTCGTGCTTCCGAATTCAGGATCGTAGTCGGCCGTGGTGATCTTCAATTCTTGAACTGAATCCACCGGAGGAACGATGAGCTGGACTCCGCTGAAGCCGTACGAGCGGTCGGTTATTCCGTCCAGAATAAATTCTTGTGCTCCCGACCACGTTCCGTTAATGTAAGTCCGCACCCCCGCGCTTGGATTCTCGCCCGCCCCCATTTGAAAACTGTCGGGCAGCGCCCCTGGAACGGTCAGGTAAAGCTGAGTGATGTTCCGTCCGAGCGTCGGCAAATTCTGCACCTGATGCTCGTCGAGCGTTTGCGAAACATCGACTTTTTCCGACTGCAGCAACTCCGCTCCTGCCTCCACCGTGACGGATTCGGAAACAGGGCCGACCGATAGCGACAGATCGACTCGAACCGTCGAATCGACCTCGAGCTTCACATGTTCGCGGATCACCTTGGCAAAACCGGCCTGCTCGACCGTAACAGTGTAGTCTCCAGGAAGCAGATTAGTTGCGTTGAAGAATCCATCTCCGTTCGTTGCTAATTGCAGACGAACTCCGGTCTGTTCGTTAAGAACTGTGACGGTGGCTCCAGAAACAGCCGCTCCGCTGGAGTCTGTTACATATCCGTTAATGGCCCCCGAAACTGCCTGGCCGAAACTGCTTGTCGCGCCTATCAGCAATGCAGCAAGCAAATACCTAGCTACTCGGACGTTCTTTCTAATCATTCGCCCTCATGACTTGACCGGCTTCGTGCGCAGTCAAGAACTTTGGCGGGCTATATTATCACAATCTCTTCGAATTCATTCGATATTCGTGTTCATTCGTGGCCTGAGATTCCGCCAGTTCACCTAGAACACCGACGGCGCGCTCACAATCGGCGCGGGTGACATCCATGTGCGTGACCATACGCATGTGAGTGGAACTGATGCCGTTCGCAAGAATGCCCCTCGCCTTGAGCTGGCCACTGAAGTCTGCCGTGGTGATGCCAAGTGCGGAGATGTCGAAGATCACGATGTTCGTCTGCACGCGTACGGGGTCGAGTTGGATGCCAGGAAGATTCGCCAGTCGCTCGGCCAAAAAACGTGCGTTCGAATGATCTTGCGCGAGACGGGCCGGTGAGTCCTCAAGAGCCACGAGACCGGCCGCCGCCAGCACACCGGCCTGACGCATGCCGCCGCCCAGCCGTTTTCGATAAAGGCGACCCTCGGCAATCGCTTCGGCCGAGCCCGCCAGCATCGAGCCGACTGGCGCGCCAAGGCCCTTCGATAAGCAGAACATCACGGTATCGACGTCGCGCACGATGCGGGAAACGGCCACGTTGCACGCATCCGCGGCATTGAATATGCGTGCGCCATCCATATGAACCTTGAGCCCGCGGGCGTGCGCTTCCGCGCAAATCTCGTCTACAACTCGCTGCGGATAAACTGTTCCTCCGGCTATGTTGTGCGTGTTTTCAAGCGATGTCAGGGTAGTCGGCGCATTGTGCGGGCCTTTCGAACGCAGGACAGCCTGAATCTGATTCCAGGCCAGTACGCCATCCTGAGTCTGAATCGGACGCGCCAAGCAGCCTGAAAACCACGCCATCATCGCTAGTTCCAGATGCATCAGGTGTGAGCGCGCATCGCAGATTACTTCCTCGCCATGCCTGGTGTGCAGTTTGGTGGCGATCGTATTGCCCATCGTGCCCGTCGGCACGAATAACGCCGCCTGTTTTCCGCAAACTTCCGCCGCGCGCTCTTCCAGACGGTTGACGGTGGGGTCCTCCCGGTAGACGTCATCGCCCACTTCGGCCTCAGCCATAGCGGCCCGCATCTTTTGACTCGGCTTTGTAACGGTGTCGCTGCGAAGATCGATATAACGTTCAGGCATGTAAGAAGTCCTGGAAAATTTCGTTCGATACCAGTACGGCCTCGCGGGACAGGCGCAACCGCGGTCCCTCGCGGTGAAGCATTCCCGCATTGACCCATTTCCGGATCGGGTCCGCAAAGCGCGTCCATTCCTCGCGAGTCGGCTCGATTCCCTTCATGAGCCGGAGGCCCACAAAGAAATGTTCCTCGGCCGAATCCGTCGGGGCAGGCCGAGCCGGCCGCCCAGCGAAATACTCTTCGAGCGTCTCGGCATTGCTCCAGCGGCGCGTGCCGTCAAAGGAATGCGCATCCAGCCCAAAGCCGATATAAGGCTCTAACGTCCAGTACTTCAGATTGTGCCGGGATTTCCAGCCGGGGCGCGCAAAATTCGAGATCTCATACCTCTCGACCCCGAGGTCCTTGAGCCGATCGACCGCTCTCTCATAAAATTCGGCCGCCAGGTCTTCATTCGGAAGTTCACCGGCGCCAAAGCGCGCTCCGCCCCGGATCACTTCTTTCCCCAGGCGGCTCTCCTCGTCAACCTCAAAGATGTACACGGAAACGTGTGGCGGCGAAATGCGCTCGATCCAATCGAGTGAATGCTTCCAGGATTCGCGTGTCTGGCCCGGGAGACCAGCGATCAGGTCGATGTTGATATTAGCGATGCCGTAATCCCGCAAGAGTTGGACTTCGGTTCTCAAAACTTCTGCTGTATGCCGGCGGCCTACCCGGCGAAGCTCCGCAGTCACGAAAGACTGAACGCCCAGGCTCACCCGGTTGACGCCGCAGTCCTGCCAACTACCAATCGATTCCCGCGTGATCGTGCCGGGAGCACACTCGAGCGTCACTTCGCTCAGACGGTCTGCCGGAACCGCAGCCATCAAATCCGCGAGCAAGCTGGCCGGCATCAGACTGGGAGTGCCTCCGCCTATGTAGGCGGAATCAGGCTTCCAAAGCCATTCATGCGCTCTGATTTCGTCCAGCAGTGCTGTGTGATACCGCTCCCGCACATCGCGCGAATGAACTCCTGAGGCGAAATTGCAGAAACTACACTTTTGGGTACAGAACGGATAGGAAATGTATACGCCCGGCATCGGGACTACAGCGTGACCTCTTCGCCCATTTGCGCGCCGATTACCGAGGCGATCAGATCGTCAAGTGTTTGACCTGTATCCGCAAGCGCGAACTGGTTGCTTACCGGGTCCCAGTCGAGTTTGAAGCTCTTCGAATGGGCCGAGACCCAAATCTGCCGGACCGGCGTGTTCGGGCTCACGACGAATCTGGTCTTCGGGTCTTCAAATTCGATGGAGAGGGCTCCTGCATTGAAGTCGGACTCGAAACCGTAGTCGTCGGATGCGGCGGACAATTTGCGCTGCAGAGATTCGAGGGCCATCGTCGACCGGGTCTTGAATTCCTGTTCATCCATCGTGGCTCCTTTTATTCTCTACTTCGTCAGGGTAAATTTGGTAACTTTGACTGGCGCGCCGTCATCTCGTAACTGCGCAACGCTTTATGGAGTCTTCGTGTGTCCGCCAAAACCAGATTCCCGGCACGAGCAAGCTCTTTTCCGACTTTCTCTATCATTTCGATCGAGTAAGCCGATTTTACTCTGGCCCGTTTTCCGACCCAAGCGCTCTCACTGACTTCGTTTCGCAAATTGACTACCCGCGCTCGCGTCGGGCGAAATTGGTTGCTGCTCTTCGCGAACAAAACGCTGGCTCCAAGGCACTTGAGACTCTGGCTCAGCAGGAAACCGTGGCCGTGGTGACCGGTCAGCAGGTCGGGTTGTTTTCCGGACCGGCCTACACCATTTTCAAGGCGCTAACGGCGGTGCGGCTGGCCGGGCATCTGACACAAGAAGGCATTCCGGCCGTTCCAGTCTTCTGGCTTGCCACCGAAGACCATGATCTCGCCGAGATTGACCACGCGTGGGTATTTAACCAGAACGCCGCCCCCAGCCGGATCTCGGTCACGAACAGTGTCGTGAATGGCGGGCCCGTGGGCGACGTGACCTTGAACGAGCTGCCATGGGCCGAGCTTGCCGACGGGCTGGGAGATCTCCCGTTTGCTGCGGATGTGATCGGACGTTTGGAATTGGCTTACCGTCCGGGGACCACGCTGGGTTCCGCGTTCCGTTGCTTTCTGCAGGACGTGCTGAGAGGGTGCGGCTTGTTGTACCTGGATCCGCTCGCGCCGGCGATACGAGAAATAGCAGCCCCGTTTCTGGCAGATGCGGCCGCTCGCGTACCGGAGTTGTCGGGTGCCTTGCGGCAGCGGAACGCCGATCTGATTGCCTCCGGTTATCACGCGCAAGTGCAGGTCGAAGAGGACAGTTCCCTGCTTTTCCTCCTGAGCGAAGGGAGGCGAATCCCGATTCGCGCGAATGAAGGCCGGTTTACTTCGCGCGAACGCTCCTATTCCGCGGCGGATTTACAGCCGTTGGCAGAGCGCCTATCGCCCAACGCGCTGCTCCGGCCTGTCATGCAGGATTTTCTGTTGCCTACCGTCGCCTACATCGGCGGGCCTTCGGAAGTGGCTTACATGGCGCAGGCGCAGGTGCTGTACGAACGTCTCCTGGGCCGCATGCCCGTGATCTTTCCAAGAAACAGTTTTACGCTCCTGGACGCCAGGGCCTCCAAATTACTGGATCGTTATGGGCTCTGCCTCCCGGACGTTCTGGACCATCAGGAAGCTGTAAAGAGCCGCATCGCAAGTCGCCTGGTACCCGAGAGTCTTACCGATCAATTCCGGTCTTTGATTTCCTCGACCGAACACGCCTTGGGCGACCTGCGCACCCAGCTGAGCCGGTTCGATCCGACTTTGGAATCAGCATCGAAGAAAAGCGCCGAGAAGATCTTGTATCAGATGCAACGGCTTGCTCAAAAGACAGCACGCGAGGCCTTGCGTCGCGACGAACGGGCATCGCGCGAGTCGAGCTATTTGATCGATCTGATCTATCCCGAGCGCCGTCTTCAGGAGCGCTTCTATTCGATCGTTCCGTTCCTTGCGAAACATGGCCTGGATCTGCCGGAACGGCTGCTCGGACTGACTCAGCTTGCGTGCCCGGACCACATGGTGCGGACGATTTAACCAGTTCAGAAGCAGGCGCCCATCGCTTACGCTCAGGGCTCAGTTTTAATCGGTCGATACAATAGCGCTTTCAGCTCCGTAGCCTGAATGAGGTCTGTTGGTCTTCTGCTTTTGGCGTGCGTCTGGTGCTCAGGCGCCGGCACAAGCTATGTGGGCCGAGAGGTGTGCGCGGCGTGTCATAAGGGAATCGCCGCGTCGCAGGCGCGGACCCGAATGGCACGCACCTGGCAGGGCGCGACCAGTGAGCAGCTTCCTGCTAAGTATGAAGAGACGCATCTGGAAGGACCGGACCCGGCTATCGATTACCTGATCGAAAGGAAAGGCTCGGGTATCGACTTTCAGGTACACATGCCGGGGCGAGACGTCGAGAGATATCCGGTGGAACTCACGACGGGCGGCACGCGCCATGGGCTCAGTTTTCTGGCGCGCGTTGACTCGATTGACGGCGCACCGCTCGAACGCGCGCCGCTGATCGAAACGCGATATCTGCACGACACTCCGGAAAACAAGCTCGCCTTATCGCCTGGTTTTCCGTCGGAAAAGCCTACCAACTATGAAACTGCGCTGGGTAGGGTCTTATCGCCGGGTTTCGAAAGGAAATGCCTTTCATGCCACGGCCAGCCGCGGAAGGTTGGCATGCACACCGATTCAGGTGTTACCTGCGAGAGTTGCCATGGCCCCGGTGCGCAGCATTTGGCTGCACTCGGCAGCAAGGCAGCGGACAAAGCCATTCTCAATCCCAGGAAGCTGCCCGTTGCCGAACAAATGCGACCCTGTTCGCAGTGTCATGCGGGTTTCAGCATTGTCCAGGATCCCCTGCCTGACGATTTGCTGATTTCAGATCAGGTCACCGCGTTGAGCAACAGCGAATGCTGGCGCCAAACCGCGGGTCAGATCACTTGCGTCAATTGCCACAATCCACATGAGGATGCGGCACGCGACGTAACGGAAGCGCGCTCGGAAAAGACCTGCCTCGGATGCCACAGCGCGAGCGTAAAGCAGCATGCGGGACTTTGTCCAGTGAATCGGACCGGCGGATGCGTGAGGTGCCACATGCCGGATGTGAAAGACCGCCCCCCGTTTGTCATTGCAGATCACTGGATCCGAGTGCATTCTGACCAGAATGCGGTGCCTCCGAAACAGCCTGAGCGGTGGAGGAGCCAGGTAATACCCAGACATCTGTTCTTGCGGTTGATGGTGCTGGATGATGCGGCAAAGGCGGCCGGTGTACGGGCACAACTCGCTGCGGGCGCTTCGTTTTTCGATCTCGCGCGGGCGAATTCGATCGACAAGAGTTCGGCCATGAATGGCGGATTTATCGGGGACTTGGACGCTGCGCAGCTTGATCCGGCATGGTCGAACGCTGCCCTGCAGCTGCAGCCCAGCGAAGTTTCCGAGGTGATCAGCTCGCAGACGAAATATTTCATCGTGCAGCGCATGCCGCGAAGCTTCCGCGAGGAAGCCGAAGAGCACTTCAATAAAGCCATGGATCTCCGCAAGCACGGTGAAAGGCAGCAGGCTGCCACCGAGCTGCTGGAAGCACTCAAGATTTATCCGCGATTTCTTCGTGCGCTGACCTATCTCGGAGTCACGTACGCGGAATCGGGAAATGCGCAAACCGGGGCAGGAATACTCAACGTCGCGACCCGGCTATACCCGAACGATGCGGGCGCACATTTCAATCTGGGTGTGGCATACGGCGCCATGGGGAATCCGGGCGAGATCGCCGAGTATAGAAGGGCGCTCGAGATTGATCCTGACCAGGTGCTTGCTTATCTGAACCTGGGTGGAGCCCTTTACAACAAAGGCCAGTACGACGAGGCGATACAAGTGTACCGGCAAGGAATTAACGTGAATCCGCTGATCGCGTCCCTCCATTACAGCCTCAGTCTTGCTCTGGCGCACCAGAACAGGGAGCGGGAGGCGGAGAAAGAACTGACCCTGGCCCGAAAGATTGATCCCAAAGTGGCAGATCATCCGTAAGCTCCCAGCCCGTATAATGGCGAGTGATTGAAGGCTGTTTGTATCTGTGCCGCTGCGCTTGCACTTTGCGCATCTATGCGAGGCGAAACACCGGCGGCTTTGGCGGATCGGGCCGAGCAACTGGTCAGGCAGGGCAACCGGCAAGAGGCTCTCGATACGCTCGCGAAGGCAGCACAAGCCAGTCCCGCATCCGCGAAATCCGAAGACCGAATCGGCTTTTTGTATGCGGTCATGCAGCACGCTGCCGAGGCAATCGATCATTTTCAAAAGAGCGTTGCGCTCGATCCGAATTATGCTGCAGCCCACTTCCATTTGGGCATTGCGCTCTGGAACCAAAACGAGGCGGATCGGGGGACTGCTGAACTCGAACAGGCGGTAAAGCTCGCGCCGGGCGTATCCGACTATCGTGTGCGGCTGGGTTCGGCATACGAGAAGCTCGGCCGGGCCCTGCAAGACAAAGGCGAACTCGAGGCCGCCGTGGATAAGTTCCAGCGCGCTTTAGAAACAGACCTGGCAAACGACGTCACACGGAACGAATATGCGTTTGCTCTCATCCAGACAAGACAGCCGGACCGCGGCATTCAAGAATCACGCAAAGTGCTCGAGCACAAGCCGGACGACACGTCGGCATTGATGAATATCGGATATGCATACTTAAAGACCGGAGATTTCGATGCGGCGGAAAAAGTGTACCGGCAAACGCTAGCGATTGATCCGAAGTTGGCTGCGGCGCACTACGACGTGGCGCTCGCGCTAAAAATGAAGGACCAGATTGAAGCCGCGCAGAAGGAATTTGAAGAAGCGATCCAGTTGGACCCTAACCTTTCGCAGGCGCACTACTCACTCGGTATCACCTACTGGCAATTGGGCGATTTTCCTGCAACGATCAAAGAGATGCGCGCGGCCATCGCCGCTGCGCCGGACTACGCCGAAGCGCATTACATGCTGGGGATCGTTTTGAAGCAAAGCGGCGACCTTGACGAAGCAATGTCGGAGCTAAAGGAAGCGATTCGGCTGGACCCGAGCACTCCAGGTCCGTTCAACACGTTGGGACAGATTCTTCGCATCAAGGGCGACAAGCAAGGAAGCGAAGAAGCGTTCGCGACCGGCGCGCGGCTGAAGCGCGAAAAGGAGTCTCAACTGGCGAACACGCTCGAGCAAGGCATGCGCGGCGGAGAAATGCTAAAACCTCTCAGCGGCACGCCACGTTAGTTTATGTTTTCGCGCCGATTGTTCGTAAAATCCCTGTGTGCATCGGTTCCGATCTTTTCGCTGGATCAGTTGCTTGCCGGCACACCGCTCGGCGTTCAGTTCGTAAACGTGGCACGCGAGGCCGGACTGAACAAGAAAACGATCTTCGGTGCCGAAAGCCGGAACAAGTATCTGCTCGAGACGACGGGCTGCGGTGTAGCGTTCATCGACTACGACGATGATGGCTGGCTCGACATCTTTTTCGTAAACGGCACGCGCTTTGAGACGAGTTTCCCAAAAGGATCAGAGCCGGTCAGCAGGCTCTATAAGAACAACCGCGATGGGACCTTTACCGACGTGACGGTAAAAGCCGGAGTGGCGCGCACGGGATGGGGACA
>DATBHS010000081.1:0-17877 GCA_036557345.1 Bryobacteraceae bacterium | reverse complement strand
CCCGTGCATCCGAAGGAGATCGTGAGGTAGCTCTTTCCTTCGCGGATGTAGTGCGGCAGAAGGTAAACCAAAAGATCCGAGATGCGGTCGATGAACTCGCCCGTCTGTGGAAAAGACCGAATGTAGCGGCCCACGCTCGGGTGTTTTCCCGATAACGGTTTGAACTCGGGGATGTAATTCGGATTCGGAAGAAATCGGACGTCGAAGACCAGGTCGCTATCGGCTGGGACGCCGTGCCGGAAACCGAAGCTGTTTACGTAAATTACGATCTTGTTCGTATCCTTCTGGTCGTGAAACTTACCGGAGATTACGGACCGGAGCTCGTGAACATTCAATTTGCTCGTGTCGATCGACAGATCGGCGAGCACTCGAATGGGAGCAAGCTGCTGCCGCTCGTCGCTGATACTCGCCAGAACGGTCGCTTCGCCGCCTAATGGGTGCGGGCGCCGTGTCTCGCTAAACCTTCGCCGCAGGACATCGTCTTCCGCGTCGAGGAAAACGAGTATCGAGAGCAGCCGCTTTTTTAGCTCCTCATACGTTTTCGGAAACTGCTGCAGCGCCTCGCCCTCGCGGATATCAATCGTAACGGCGGCGCGCTTTTTCGATTCATGAGTCAGGTCAGCGAATTTAGGAAGAAGCGCGATAGGAAGATTATCGACGGCGTAATATCCCAAGTCCTCAAACGCCTTGAGAGCAGTCAATTTTCCCGAGCCACTGGTTCCGGTAATGACTACAAGGTCGGCGGCAAGCGGCGGCTCCTTTCCGGGTATCGGCGAAATCTCTAGATTCGGTTTCGGCATTCCGTGGTGCGGATGTTGGAGGCCGGTGAGGGCTATGGGCGAGGCGTGCCTCGCCCCTATGACTCTATCAGGTCGTAGTTTCCGTCCACGCGGCGAACCAAAACGGACAAGCAATCGCGATCGGCGTCGCGGAAAACGACATAGTGCTGCTCGTCTTCCATCTCCAGCATGGCCTCTTCCAGCGTCATCGGCTTGCGATCTTCGTCATAGTTCACGCGAAAGACCTTGGGTTTCACCGGGCGACCATTCAGCCGCGCTTTCGCCGACCCGGGTTCTTCAGTCTCGACCGGGAGCGCGGGACCGCCGTTCCAGCCCTCTTTCGTTTCGCGCACGACTTTCGCATCCCGGTGAGTGTCGCGCCAGCGGCTGCGCAGATTCACAATCTGCTTCTCCAGTTTCTCGGCGGCCTGACAGAGGGCAGCATCCAGGTCAGCATCGGATCCTTCGCCTATCAGCGCGTGATCGTAGAAGTTAATCGTTACCTGCACCTTGTGGCGGCGCCGCTCAAGCTGGTGCGAGACGTGCGCTTCACGCTCTCCCCGCCGCTCAATGAACTTACTGAGTTTCGCTATCTTGGAGGCAAACTTCTGCTCCAGTACGGGAGTAAAGTCTTTGGTCTTGCCAGAAACAATCAGTCTCATATTCCTCCTCGCGAGCGGGCCCCGGAAAATTCCGCGGCTCCGCGGAATTCAAGATTCAACTGGCTTCTTCAGGCGCGAACGCGGCGCTGATGGGTCGAAGGTATTTTCATGTCCTCACGGTACTTTGCAACCGTGCGCCGGGTCACTTGAATCCCCTCGGTCTGCAGACGAGCTGTGATCTGCTCGTCGGTAAGCGGACGGGCGGCATTTTCTTCTTCGATCATTTTCTTCACGCGCCTCTTCACAATCAGCAGCGGTGTGGCGCTGCCGGAGGGTCCTTGCACGGCTTCCGAAAAGAAGTAACGCAACTCAAAAACGCCCTGAGGGGTATGAGCGTATTTGTTAGCGACTGCCCGGCTCACCGTAGAAGGATGCACACCGATTTCTTCGGCCACCTCTTTGATCATCATCGGCTTCAAGTGGTCGATTCCGAACTCTAAAAATTCGAGCTGGCGGCGAATGATGGAATGGCACACGCGTAGAATCGTCTGCTTGCGCTGCTCAATATTCTTGATCAGCTGCAGTGCCGACGCGTACCGCTCCTTTACATAGTTCCGGATCTCTTTGTTCGGCTCCTGCTCGCGGTCAATCATGCGCTTGTATTCGCCGTTCAGCCGCAATTGCGGAACTTCATCATCGTTCAAGGTGATGATGTAATCGTCGCCTTCTTTTTCTATGTAAACGTCAGGTTCGACCTGCCGCGCACCCGCGCTCGAATAACGCAGACCGGGAGCGGGATCCAGGTGCCGGATGACATTTACCGCAATCTGAATATGCTCCGGCGGCCGGCCAAGCACTTTTGCCAGTTGCGACAACTGGCGCGTCTCGAGGAGCTTCAGGTGGTCGTGGACAATCTTCCACGCGACGGAATCGCACGAGCCGCGCGCCTCGAGCTGCAGCAACAGGCAATCCTGCAAATTCAGGGCTCCGACCCCCGTCGGGTCGAGCGACTGAACGGCGCGCATCCCAGCCTGGACATCTTCCAAATCAAGCCCCTCGGCAATCGCAATCTCCTCGAGTGGGGTTGTGAGGTAGCCGCTTTCTTCCAGGTTGCCGATAATGCTGTTGGCTGCCTGCCGTACAGCTTCGGGAAGGATCAAAACGCTGAGCTGGCTCTGCAAATGGTCGCTTAGCGTAACCGGCGATGAGAGAAATGTCTCAAATGATGGCTTTTCGACCGACTCGGAGGCGGGACTTTTAAACCCGGGATCCAGGTAGTCATCGAAAAAGCTCCCAAAGTCGATCTCTTCGAACGGATCCGTTTCCGGCTTCGGAGTTTCTTCAGGTGCAGTCGCCGCACCCGTGCCATCCGTCATTGTTTCGACCGCAAGGCCGTCCAATTGCGATTCTCCGTCCAGGGACAGCTCGGATATCTGCGGCGTATCCGCGCCTTCGACTTTTTCAAGAATCGCCTGGTCGGCGGGATCGGACTGGCGTTCGCGTTCGAGCAGCGACTGTACTTCTGCGGGAGTCAACTCTTCCCCGGCTTCAGCAGCTTCCTCGAGAACCGGATTTTCGGCGATTTCGTTCAGAATCATGTCCTTCAACTCGAGGCGGTTGAGTTGGAGCACCGTGACCATCTGGACGAGGCCGGGCGTGAGTATTTGCTTTTGCTGGACGCCAAGGTGCAGCCGTTGCGAAAGCGAACTCATTTGGATTTCAGTTTAACACCGGAAGAAGCACCTTCTTCTTCAGGAAAAATCGGGATTTCGAGCGGGTCCGGCCGGTCTTCGCGCCGTCCGCTTCAGCTCACCAAAGCGGGAGGGAAATAGAAGTTCTCACCCAGATAAATACGCCGGACTTCGGGATCGTTCCCGAGCGATTCCGGCGACCCGGTCCGGAAGATACGGCCGCTGCTAATAATGTAGGCACGGTCCGTTACCGCCAGCGTCTCGCGCACGTTGTGGTCGGTTACGAGAATGCCGATGCCCTTCCGCTTGAGGTCTCCTATGATCCGCTGCAGTTCGAGTACCTGTATCGGATCGATACCCGAAAACGGCTCATCGAGCAGAATGAAATCGGGTTGCAGAACCAGGGAGCGGGCGATCTCGACACGCCGGCGCTCGCCACCGGAAAGCATGTACCCCTTGCTGTGGCGCACCGTCTCCAGCCCCAGATCTTCTATCAGAACATTCATCCGGTCGCGGCGCTGGCGCGCATTCAGCGGCAGGGTCTGGAGGATAGCCATGAGATTATCTTCGACGCTCAACTTGCGAAACACCGAAGGCTCCTGCGGAAGGTAACTCACACCGCGCCGGGCACGCTGATACATCGGCAAGGGGGTGATCGATTTCCCGTCGAGCAGAACCTCTCCGGCATCAGGGCTAATCAGCCCGACGATGATGTAAAAGGATGTTGTCTTTCCCGCCCCGTTCGGACCCAAGAGTCCGACCACTTCGCCCTGCTCCACTCGGACGGTGACGTTATCGACCACTCTGCGGCCGTTGTAGGACTTCAGAATCTCAATTGTCTGCAGGGTTCTCATCCGGCGTGACGGTCCCGCTTCGCACGGCTATCCGGCATTGTACGTTGGGTCCTCAGGCTAATACTTGGGTTGATACTTTATGATACGCGGTGAATGGAAACTCCCGTTCTCGTGCCGCCATCCATTCGCAAGAGATGCGCATTCGCGTGCCTTGCGGTTGCGCTGGCATGCCTGCGCCTCTCGCACGTAAATCTGCTGTGGGCCGATGAGGATTACCATCTCGCAGCCGCCATAAATATTCTGCACGGCAAACTTCCCTATCGCGATTTCTGGTACGACAAGCCGCCTCTGTGCGCGGCTTATTACCTCTTGAACGCCGGGTACTCGGGGTGGTCTCTGCGCCTGCTCGACGCCGCCTCTATCTTACTGGCGTGCTGGCTCGTCTATCGGCTGACACGCTCCTGGTGGGGCCCTTGGGAAGGCTGGACGGCGGCGCTGCTGCTTGCCTTCTTCACGACCTTCTATTTGCCGTCAACCGTCATTCCTTTCGCCGCCGATGCTCTGATGATGGTGCCTCACCTAGCGGCGGTATACGCTGCCTTTGGGAGGCGGGCGCTCTGGGCGGGTTTCTGGAGCGGCATTGCCTTCCTTTTTAATACGAAGGGCCTGTTTGTACTCGCGGTGTGCCTAGTTTGGACACTGCCCGAAGTCGTTTCCGTCCTTTTGGGATTTGCGATCCCGGTGAGCGTCAGTTTCCTGGGGGCGTGGGCGGCCGGCGCCTGGCCCGGATACTGGGAGCAGGTGTGGCGCTGGGGCCTGATCTATGCGCAGGGCTCGCCCGTGACCAATCCGGTCGCGCTGGGTTTCCGTCGGACACTAGACTGGCTGGGGTTTCATGCGGCGGTAGCAGTAGGTGCTGTCTTCGCCTTTGCGCGCATTGCTCGCGGCGATGGCTGGAAGCTGGCCACCTGGTTGGCCTTTTCGTTCGCTGCGGTCTGCATCGGTACCCGTTTCGCGCCGCATTATTTTCTGCAACTCCTGCCGGCCATGGTCATACCGGCATCGCGCGGATTCGTGCTGGCATGGCGGCAGTACGGCAAGGTCTCCGCATTCGCATTCGGCGCGCTTCTGCTCGTTCCGCTGATTCGCTTCGGCCCGCGTTATGCCAGGCTGGCGGTCGACGATATCGAGCAACGACAGCCGGAGTGGTCTGATGTCGTTCTCGATGTGGATAGCCGCGGCGCGGCTGAAAAGGTCCGATTGCTTGCTCGGCCCGGGGACACGCTATTCGTATGGGGTTATCGCCCGGACATATACGTCTACACGCGCATGATCCCCGACGGCCTGTTCGGAGATTCGCAACCGTTGACCGGTGTGCCTGCCGACCGGCACCTTAGAGCCGATACTCCGATCTACAGCGCTCCCGCGTCTGCGAACCGGAAACAACTTGCCGCCTCCACACCGACGTTTATTGTGGACGGGCTGGGCTTGCTCAACCCAAAGCTTGCCCCCAGCGTGTATCCGGAGCTCCGGCCCTGGGTTGCCCATTATCGGCTCGTCGGGCGCACGAAGCTAACCCTGATTTACCGCCGTCTGAACTGACTCAAATTTTTGGTATCGTTGGTACCAGTACTCGGAGAGTTGCCAAAGGAGAACCGGCAACGCTACAATCCAACGCCGGAGGTATTGTCCAATGCGTGGAGCGAGATCTTTTCTCGCGCTTCTTTTTGCCTTCGCACCACTCACGCTTCAGGCTCGGCCAACCATCATCATCAACAGGGATCCACCGGACATTACGGTGATTGCAAACAAGTCGTTCACCTTTGGCTCCGATGCCTTCGGGGGCGGCGTCTTTTCGTTTCAGAACGAGACGGGAGAGACCTGGTTGCAATTGGACGTTTTGGTGAGCCTGCCCAGCGATGTGACGGCGATTACCTGCGGAAGTTTCGCGTTCGTCACTTGCACGGTCACGCCTCCGCAGGGTTCGTCATCCCAATGGGACATCACTTTTGGACCGAATCCGAACGGCGGCATTCCAAACGGAGCGACTTTTTCGATTAATCTCAACAACAATGCCGTGGTCAACGAGGATCCAAACGGAGTGGGCGATTGGGGTCCGGACAAAATGTTCGATGCGGTCGCGAATGCACCTGAACCAGCGTCCTGGATGCTGATCGGAGTAGG
The DNA here is from genome assembly GCA_036557345.1 of Bryobacteraceae bacterium. Classification (GTDB taxonomy): domain Bacteria; phylum Acidobacteriota; class Terriglobia; order Bryobacterales; family Bryobacteraceae; genus Bog-105. The sequence goes on along the minus strand of DATBHS010000081.1, from coordinate 11,827 downwards.
GGCATTGGGCCTTGCCGCCTATGGCTTTCGTCGGCGGGCGTCTGCGGTCTGACCAAACATCTTTGCAACAGGCTTAAACCCGGCCAGGCTTCGCACGGCCGCGAGGTCCGGATCTTTCATCGCGTCTTCAAAGGATGCGCCACTTTGCAGGGCGCGCCGCAACGATGTAAGGGCATCGGGCAGCAGTCCGCGTAGCGAAAACACAACCGCTTCGTCGTACATGAGGCCACTATCCGCACCGTCGATGGAGCGGGCACGTTGGATGAGCTGTTGCGCGCGCGAGAGCTCGCCCTTGGCTGCATAGCACATCGCAAGCGTGCCCATCACATCGGCATTTTGCGGGTTGACTTGCAACTCGCCATACGCCGCCGAAATGGCCCGATCATACATTGTCATCGCCTTCTGGTCCTGTCCCGAACGCCGGTAGGCCTGGGCCAGATTTCGCAGCGGCACCGGGGAATTGGCATTGAGCTGAATCGCTTTCTCGTACATCTCGATGGCCTCCGGATAGCGTTCCAGTTCGTAATACGCGCTTCCCAGATTCGAGTAGGAATCAAAAGAGGGGTGCAGTTTTTGCAGTTCGATCGCTTTTTCGAGATACGGGATGCAATCTTTCCACCGGCCTTCGAGGTAGTAAATCGCGGCCAGATTGTTGTATCCGGACCAGTCGTTCGGGTTGAGCTCGATTTGGCGCTTGAATTCATCGATGGCCTGCCCGTTACGTCCTGCATCGGCATACGCTCCGCCGAGCTGCTTGTGGTTGTACCAGTAGTAAGGATTCAGGTCGACCGCTTTTTTGAAGGCACTCAAAGCTGCTTCGGTTTGGCCCGTCGCGGCATATGCGCGTCCAAGGCGGATATTTCCGTCATCAGAATTGGGCGCAAGCCGAAGGGCGCGTTTGATCTCTTCAACTGCTTCGGCATTCTTGCCGGTAGCGGTGTAGACGCTCCCCAGAGCGAAATAAACTTCGGGCAGGTTGTCATTCCGCCGGCTGGCTTCGCGCGCGGCGGCGAGTGCCTTTTCCGCGTAAATCCCCTCTCGTTTGGTTCTGTATAGCAGGAGACTGGAATCTGCGACCCCTGTCCAGGCGAGCGCGAAGGAGGGGTCCTTGCTGCAAGCCTGCTCGAACAGACCCAACGCTTCATTCGCACCGGTAGCATCACGCCGGTTCTTCAAGATGTCACGCCCTCTCAAATAGAGATCGTAGGCCGCTAGGTTCTGTGTGGGCGGAAGTGCCGCCCGCTCGCGCTCTTCCGTGGTCGGTGTGATGTCTAAGGCCTTGACAATTTGCGTCGAGATTTCCTCTTCCAGCGTGAAAAGATCCGCACGCAGACCGGTAAAGGGCTGGCTCCAGAGGCGTTGTTTCCTTTCGAGATCGTCAAGGTTGACGATGACTTGAATGCGATCGCCTTGGCCCTGCACCGTACCGGTGACGATCAGGTTCGCGCCGAGTTGCTGGCCAATAGCCGATGCGGGCTGCGAAAGATTCACCCTCTCCAGGGCGGTCGTTGAGATCGGTTGGACACCATTCAACGCAAACAGCCGCGAAGAAACGGAGTCGGCAATTCCTTCGGCTTCGTATTTCAGATTTGCGTCCGGACTGAGCGTACGAAAAGGCAGAACCGCAATGTACTTGCCTTTGGAAGGGAGCGCACGTGGAGTGGTCGCGCGCTGATAAAAGAGGAATGCCGCAGCGACAATCGCAACAAACCCTGCCAGCCCAACAGCACCGTAGATCCACGCCCGCGTTGATTTGTTCTTCGCCCCCTGGCCTGCGCCGGCCTCCAATGCAGCACGTTCAACTTCGGCCCGCCGCAAATCGGCAAGCAGCCCATGCGCGTTCGCGTAACGCTTTCCGGGATCGCGTTCCAGGCAGCGGAGAATGATAGCCACAAGACGGTCTGAGACCGCTGGGTTTGACAGCTTCGGGCTCTCGGGAATCTCGGTGACGCGCAGCGCCAAAGTTTGAAAAACCGAGTCGTCCTTGAAGGGAATCTTCCCCGTTGACATCTCGTACAGAATCAGGCCGAGCGAATAGATATCAGTCCGGCAGTCGATCAGCTTGCCCTCGGCCTGCTCAGGCGACATGTAGCGTGGCGTCCCGTGCACCTCACCCGACCGGCTTGAGGGCTGCTCTGCTTCCACGGGGCGCGCCAGCCCGAAATCGGCAATACAGGCATGACCGGCCGAATCGAGAAGCACGTTGCTGGGCTTCAAATCACGATGGACAATTCCCTGGTCGTGCGCAGCAGCCAATCCTTCGCAGATCTCGGTCGCAAGTTGGAGAATACGCTCCTCTGGAAGCGACCCATACCGGCGCAAGAGATTTCCCAGATCTTCCCCATCGGCCCACGCCATGGAAACGAAGCGCAAACCTCCCGCCTCTCCCAAATCGTGAATGCGCAGAACGTTCTTATGGGAGACCTGGCTGGCGAGGGAAATCTCGTGTTTCAGCCGCGAGAGCGAGTGTGGGTGATTAGCCAGTTCCGGGCGCACAATTTTGAGGGCCACGGTTCGGTCCAGATCCAGGTCCCTGGCACGGTAAACTTTACCCATTCCGCCTTCGCCGGCTTCCGCCTCGATGAGATAGCGGGATCCCAAAATCACGCCGGGGGCAAACATTCCTGGGATCGAGACATGCGAAGACGACCGGACACCGTCCGCTGCCTTGAGCTCAGCCAGAAGTTCCTGTACGCTCTGGTAGCGATGCGCGGGCTCGCGCTCCAGGCAGCGCATCACGACCCGCACGAGCCACGGCGGAATCGTGGGATCGACCGATGCGATGGGCCGGGCGCGATCGCGCGTCCGCGCCAGGAACGATTGCATCAAGTTCTCTTCCGGAAACGGCAATTCCCCGGTGAGCACTTCGAAGAAGACGACGCCCAAGGCGAAGATATCGGAGCGGGCATCGCTCTGGTTCCCTAGTGCCTGCTCGGGCGACATATAGTGCGGAGTTCCCAATACAGCGCCCGTGCGGGTGATACCCGTTTGCTCGAAGGAACGCGCCAAGCCGAAATCTACGATGCGGGCACGGCGGTCGCGGCCCACCAGGATATTCTGTGGCTTCAGGTCGCGATGGATCACATCCTCTGTGTGGGCGGCCTGAAGTCCCTCGCAGACCTGCTCCATCAGCGAAACTGCTTCCTTTAACGGAAATTTTCCGCGCTGCTCGAGGAGCGTCCGGAGGTCGGTGCCTTCGACGAATTCCATGGTAATGAAGCGCAGCCTTTCGGCCACACCTAAGTCAAAGACCCGGACCACGTTGCGATGCGCGATCTGCCGTGATAGGAGCGTTTCCTGCTTTAAGCGGCGCAACGCCGCGACGTTTGCCGCAAGGTCTGGCCGTATCGTTTTCAGGGCAATGGTGCGTTCAAGCTCGGCATCGAACGCCTCGTATACAGTGCCCATGCCGCCTTGGCCCAGGCATCGGATGATCTGGTATCGTCCTGCGATTACGTAACCGGCACTGAACTCGCTGGCGGAAATCTGAAGACTTTCTGCGCCTTGCCCGATTGACGGCGCCTCGGTCTTTGGCCCCTGAAACTCCGCCGCAACGGTTTGATCGATGCCTTCGAAAGCGCTGTTACAACGCTCGCACGAGATTGAGCCGTCCGGATTAGAGCACGAGCAGACAGGACAGATCACCATGTGAGAACCCTACCCGGCGCGCCCGTTCTGGACCTCTTGCCGCTCTCGCACTATACGGCCCAAGGCTTCCTTCACAATTCGCCGCGAGGAGCCGCTAACGAAGAGCTATATGTCGAATAGTAGTGAGTGTAGCAGTTAATGCGTTTCCTGGGATAGAGGCAAAAGGACCCGGCATTAAACTGCCCGAGTGAACCATAAATCGTGCGCCACTAGAGATTATTGGACCGCCGCGGTTCGTTCCGTGGCGAGTGCGCATGGGTTGATGGTTTCGACCCGGCCCTTATACCGGTCTCCCTTCCGAATCTCCGCTACAAAGAACGCCGGATTCGTTGGGTCGTCTGCCTGGCTTTCACCCTGCCAAAGAAGTAACCCGAAAAGGCTGGTCTCGTGGTCTCCATTTGCGGCGTCCACCGGCCCGGCGCCTTCCACTTCCATGCGCGCCGTATTCAGCATCCAGCGGTTGTGGCGCGCCTTCAGCGCGCAGCGGTCAACGGCATCGCCCAGCTCTGTTCGGTGATACCAGACTTCGGTATCGGGGCGGTCGATCAAATCGCGCGCTCGCGCGGTCCACTTACTGGAATCGCTCGATGCCAGCGCGCGGACGAGCTCCTCAGACGTGGGCTCGAGTATTAATAGCCGGACATGCGCCTTGCGCCGCAGGCACGCCTCAGCGAACATCACGTCGCCCTCGGTTGAGCACGCACAGATCGCCAAATCGCTTTCATTTACCTGCCACCGATCAAGGATCTCCTCGATTGCGGCCTGCACAGCACCCACGCTGGCGGGCGGAAACAGCGATGCGGAGCTATCCAGGCCAGCCGTGTCCATCGGGTAGCCATAGAAAAGCATGACTTTGTTCCACTTCGTTTCGTGGAGCTTTTCCGCCAGGGCCGTCATGACAATATAGTTGGCCGCCCCGACCACCACGGGACTGAACTGCAACCCTTCGAGGAGTTGAAGCCGGTCCAGAAAGTAGCGCAGATGATACAACGTTGCCGAAGGAACCGAGCATGCATCTCGCACGGCCTGGATAGCCGCGGTTTCATTGCCTTCCAACATGTCCAGGCCGGAGAGTGCTACAGAACCCCAGAACTGGGTGTCATAGTCTCCCGTAAACTCCGCATTCTCGCGCTCTGCGGTCGCCGTGTATCGGACTACGGTCGCTAGCTCGGCTTTGGCTGGGAAAGGTGGAACCGGCTGAAAATCCGGAAAAAGGTATTTCAGCAGCTCCATGAGAAGAAGGGCATTGTACCCGCTTAAGTATTGCTCCGTGTGCCGCCGGTGGACATCAGCGAATCCGCGAATGGCAGATAACAGTAATCTCCAGGACTCTTTTGCTTTCTCTTTGCGTCTGGCTGGATCCGGCTCGTCCTTCCACTGCAGATACCAGAGCACCCGGTGGACGTAGCCGAGCACTGCGCCGGCTTGGCCTATCAGGTCATCGGCATTCGGGTTATGTTCATGTTGCTGCAGGATGCGGCGAAGTTCGTGCTCGGCTTGCGTTGTCTCCCCCAGGTTTGCGAGTACGACAGCAAGCTGCAGATGCGCTTCGGGTTCATCCGGCGATAGGTGGATTACCTCCGTGAGCACTTCGCGGGCGGCCGTGAACCGGCACAGACCGATAAGCGCTCGGGCAGCGAGCATCAAGATTTTGATTCGATGTGCTCGCGTGGGCGCATCCTGGGCGAGCGTAAGTATATGTCCTGGGTGCTGATTCGCCTCCGCCGTGCGAACCCGCTCCTGCCAGTCTTCGTTGAGTGCTCCGAAGTAGCGGGCTTTGGAAGTATCGATCCGCTCCCAATTCACCGGTTTGAGACCCGGGAGATGGGAGTAGACGGGGCTGCCCATTGTCTGCGAATCCGCGCCCAGTGCCTCACGGAAGACTTTTGAAAGCCGGACGACTTCCTTTGCTACATTCTCGTTCCTGTCTGGCTTGGCAGCGGAGCGCGGCTCTCTTATCGAGAACAGACGCCCGTCGTACTTGAAGCTGCGATCGGGGGCGACATCGAAGGGGCGACTTGCAGCCCATCCGCCGTGCACAATAAGCACTCCCCGGGCGCAGGCTGCATCGCGGACACCCAGTTCATAGAAAACGTTAAGGTTTGGTACAGAAAGATCTGCAATCACGACATCAGCGGTCACAAGCTCAAAAAACATGTCGGTCCGGATATCGCCCGCCGAAATCTCGCTGTCGGCGCGGAATGTCTCACAACCCGCACCTTCGAGCGCGGGTTTCAAAAGTTCCGTGTAGACGGCATTGAAATCGATCTGGCTCGAGCCGCGCCTGCGCGTTCCAGGGATGTTAACCGCACCGAACGGCATTACTACGAAAGCACGAAGTTTCACCGGTTTTCCCCCTACTTCGTGACGGAAGTAGATGAATCCATATCATGTTGCGCAAGGCTTGGCAAGGGGTGAAAGAAATTAACTACCCGAAAGAAGCTTTGAAACGTCCGCAGCGATGGCTGGCCTCCAAATAACAGAGGGAAACTAGTATGCAACGAATGCTACTTAACAGTCTGGCGTTAAGCGTCGGCCTATTCTTGTTAGGAACAGGTTCCGCCCTTGCGCAGCAGCCCGGTGGCGGTGGCGGCGGCCAATCGCCGTCCGGGCAGATGCCGCAATCACGCCCATCTACGCCCGACGCGAACGGCCCAATGGGTCAGACTCAAAGCGGGCCGCAAAGCATGCCGAAGCAGATCGATGACAAGAAATTCGCCAAGAAGGCAGCGCTGGGCGGCATGACCGAAGTCGAACTTGGAAAGGTGGCGGCCGAGAAGGCGTCGAGCGATGCGGTCAAACAGTTCGGACAAAAGATGGTGGACGACCACTCCAAAGCGAACGATCAACTGAAGGAGATTGCCGCTAAGTCGGGCATCGAGATTCCCACCTCACTCGACTCAAAGCACCAGTCGCGAGTCGATAAGTTGTCCAAGCTTTCCGGCCCCGCCTTCGATAAAGCCTATATGAAGGACGCCGTGAAGGATCACGAGAAGGATGTGGACGAGTTCAAGGACGAAGCGCAATACGGCTCGGATCCGAATATCAAGCAGTTCGCAACCAATACACTTCCGACCCTCCAACAGCATCTGGCAGCGGCTAAAGACCTGAACAAGACGGAAAAGCAGAGCGGAGGAAAGTAAACCGAGCGAGCTAACTCGGTTCGAAAATCCATATTGTAAGCGGGTGGCCTGCTCCCCTGAGCGGAACTCAACAGGCCCCTCAATTCACCCGGAAGAAATCCTAGATTTCATAACACGCATCTAACGCGTTCCTGCTTTTTTAGAATTCGTCTCCTAACGTAGACCAGCTTGGCATTAGTTTTCAACAGCTTGCCAAGTTATCAACGTTTGGGTGGCCAATTGCTCAATGCCCCTAGCGATTTGTCTGCGTGGATACAGTCGCAGGAATCCGTATCCTGCTGCTGACCGCGCGCAAAAGGTTGACCGGCGCCCTGCGCCGGCGAGGTTTGCAAGGGGGTTGCAACATGAAAAGAGGTTTATGCGTGGCCGCGGCGTGGCTGTTAGGCTGTGCCGCGAATCTGTTCGCTCAGGCGACAGCGACTGGCACCATCCAGGGTACAGTTTTCGATGCAACAGAAGCGGTCATAGCCGGAGCCGAGGTCGCGGTCACCAAAAAGGCGACGGGCGAGACTCGCACAACGACGAGCGACAGTTCCGGCAATTATCGCTTTGATCTGCTGGCCGCCGACACCTACACGGTGAAAGTATCGAAGCCGGGTTTCTCCTCCAGGGTTCAGGAGGTCACCGTGCTGGTCGGGAGGACGGCGACTGCCGACATGACGCTAAATCCGGGAACTACTACCGAAGTTATCCAAGTCACTGAGTCCGCTCCATTGGTGGACATGCAGAAAACCAGCGTCAGCCAGGACATAACTCCGCGAGAAGTGGAGGAATTGCCGATGGTTGGCCGCGACGTGGCAAATCTTGCATATTTAGCGCCCGGCGTAAAAGCAGCCGATTCCTACGATCCGACCAAGAATCGTTATGCGATTCTTTCCGTCAATGGTGCAGGCGGCCGGAATGTCAATGTAACCGTAAACGGCGTAGATAACAAGGACAACACGGTCGGAGGGCCGGTGATGCAGCTTCCCCTCGAGGCGGTGCAGGAATTCCAGATCAGCACGCAGCGGTTTTCGGCCGAGAATGGCCGGTCAGAAGGCGCCGCCATCAACATGATCACGAAGTCGGGCAGCAACGACTACCATGGGTCGGTGTTTGGGCTCTTCCGGGATGCGGCGCTCAACACCGACGAAAAGGTCCCGGACGGAACGGGCGGCCACACGCTAGAACATCCCGATTACAACCGCCAGCAGTTTGGCGGGTCCATTGGCGGCCGGCTCATCCGAGACAAGCTCTTCGGCTTCTTTGCCATCGAGCGCGAACGGGAAGATCAAGGTCTGGCGGAAACCGGAACTTCGTACTCCGAGCTGGTCCTGGCCAAAGACGCGGGACTTGCCGCCGAGCCCGCAGCGGTAATTCCGCGTCCGTTTTACGAGACTCGTTACAACGGCCGCCTGGACTGGACGATCAACGCCAGCAACACCGCCTACGTCAGCTACAACTCGCAGGCCAACAACAGCCTGAATGATCAGTCTGATGGAACCGGCGACCTGACCAATGGAAACTACACGACCAATCACATGCAGCTGGCAAACTTTACCCTGAATTCGCTGCTTTCTAGTACGACAGTCAATCAGTTCACTGCGGGATACCAGTATTGGAACAACGTGATCGCCAGCAATATCAGCGCGCCGTTGGTGGTTTTCCCGAACGCCTCGTTCGGCACGAACACCAACGTCCCCCAGCAGTCGTTCCAGCGCAAGTGGCAGTTCCGGGATGACATCTCCAAGACGATCGGCAAACACACGCTCAAAGCCGGGGCGGATTATATGTGGACACCGGTGCAAGGTGGCTTCTTCGAGTTCAGCTCGACGCTCGAAATCGACTTTGCTGCCAACCCGAGCGCGATCCTGGGGGACAAGGCAACCTATCCGCAAGGATTCGGTACGCCCGGCGCCGTGACGGGTATGGGCATTGCGAACGGCGACCCGTATTTCCTGGTACCCACCAAGCAGATTGGCTTGTATTTTCAGGACGACTGGAAAGTGACTCCTCGCCTGACCTTAAATCTGGGCTTGCGCTGGGACAAAGACTTCAACATGATCGGCCACTCGGATGTCAAGGACAGCCGGACCTACCAGGAGTTGGTTGCCCTTAACAGCCCAATTTCAAATCCCTATGTTTCCAGGCTGCCTCACGACGACAATCTCGATTTCAGCCCGCGGGTGGGTTTCGCGTATGACCTCACAGGTGCAGGCAAGCACGTACTGCGCGGCGGATTCGGACTGTATTACGGAAACATATTCCAGAACATTCCGCTGTTCATGGAGCAGATGAGCAATCCGACCGTATTCCAGCAAGTGATCAGCCTGACATCCCCCACCGATATCGTTACCGGAACGGGAATTCCTCTGGGAAGTTGGCGCTACGGCATCGATCCCATGCCGGTGATTCCCCCTCCCTCCGCGCAGCTTGCAGAAGGCAGCGTAGGCCGCTTGATGGATCCTTCCTATCGCAACCCGGTAACGGAGGAGTTCAACTTCGGCTATAGCTGGGCGCCGACCGCCAATTCCGTCATCGAGCTCGAATACACGCACGTCCTCGGTCTGCATGAAAACAAGACCATCAACATCGATCAGAAGATTCCGCTGAATGGAGTTTGCTGCGTTCGTCCGCTGGACGATGCGTTCGCGGCCTCCGGGCAACCGGAACTGGCAAGTGTCCGCGATGAACAGTCGGTCGGTCGGTCGCACTATGACGGTTTAAATCTCAGCTACCGCCAGCGTTTGACGCATCATTTCTCGTTAGACGCAAATTATACGCTGGCGGGGGCCTACTCGTTCGACGGCGGCGGAACCTCGTTCCGCAACTATCCGCGGCTGTCTACGAATTTTCTTGCCGACTTCGAATATGGCCCATCGCCCAACGACGAGCGGCACCACGTCACGTTGAGCGGCATTGTTAATCTGCCTTGGGGATTCCAACTCTCGCCGATCTTGCAATATGGTTCGGCGCGCCCGTACGGCGTTACCAGTTCTTCCAACACCCTGAATACCGGTGGCGGAACTGCCAGCGGCAGCGGCATCCAAAATGGCGCTGTGGTGGTTCCAGTAAACGCCATCACGGACTGGTTTGCGTTTGCGGGGGATGATACTGGTGCCCAGAACTGCTTCTATGGCTTGAACGGTGTGAGGCAGGCATGCACTATTGCCAGATATGACGCGCTGCGCGGAGATCCGTTCTTCGAGCTCGACATGCGGCTAGCGAAGAACATCAAATTCGGGGAAAGGATGAACCTGCAGCTGATCGCGCAGGCGTTCAACCTAACGAACCGAGCGAACTACGGCAACGATTACAACAACAATATCGCCGATCCCTCCACGTTCGGTCACGCCGCGGGGTTCATTAATCCGGCGAGCACGATCGTTCCGCTTTCGACATGGGGCGAGTTTGGGCTTCGCTTTACGTTCTGAAGCGGGCGTTTTGCAGGGATCGGGTACGCCTGACGCCAACATTCCAAGTGATCGGGAGTCCGAAAGCTAGGGCTCGTGCATGCCGGGACTTGCGGGCTTCGGTAATGCTTGGCCGGCCGCCCGGGATTTTCCACAGAAAAGTACCAGGCAAGGGGGTTGCAGCGTACTAGCGGGTCTGATATTCTGTACGAGTCGCCTAAGCGCAAGTGAGCGGCGTCGCGATCGAAGGTAAGCGGAAAGAACAAAAGGGCTTGCAATGATCGAGCGGGTTTGATAGATTAGCGAAAGGGCGATTTGAAGTCGCCAAATTAGGTAGTCGAGGCTGGCAAGTATAGGCCTTGATTCGGACTCCATAGCAGTTTTCAAGCAGTCCTGAAAATTCATTCCAAACTACCGTAAACAGGGGCTTTACCCTAGGTTTTCTGGGTGTTGCTGGGTTTTGTGCCGAGGAATTCGGCCGGGCTTGTATGCAGCCCAAACGGCTTTCGAGGCCGGCAGCCATTTGGATCTTGCGTCCCGCAAAGGGCGTATCGTTCGAAGGCTGCGCAGTTCATTGACAATCTGGTTGGACGCAAATGAAGTAATTCGTCAGACTTTTTGAGTCAAAACCGGAGCGATTAGAGGTCCTGAGCTGGATGCGAATCTGGCGGTCAGGGCCGATATTCCAAAAGATCAAACGAGAGTTTGATCCCGGCTCAGAATCAACGCTGGCGGCGCGCTTAACACATGCAAGTCGAGCGAGAAAGTGGGGCAACCCATGAGTACAGCGGCGTACGGGTGAGTAACACGTGGGTAATCTACCTTCTAGTGTGGAATAACCCTGGGAAACCGGGGCTAATACCGCATAAGCCTGTGAAGGGAAAGCAGCAATGCGCTGGAAGAGGAGCCCGCGGCCGATTAGCTAGTTGGTGAGGTAACGGCCCACCAAGGCGATGATCGGTAGCCGGCCTGAGAGGGCACACGGCCACACTGGCACTGAAACACGGGCCAGACTCCTACGGGAGGCAGCAGTGGGGAATCTTGCACAATGGAGGCAACTCTGATGCAGCGACGCCGCGTGAGCGATGAAGCCCTTCGGGGTGTAAAGCTCTTTCGGCAGGGACGATGATGACGGTACCTGAAGAAGAAGCTGCGGCTAACTACGTGCCAGCAGCCGCGGTAATACGTAGGCAGCGAGCGTTGTTCGGAATTACTGGGCGTAAAGAGTGTGTAGGCGGTGCTCTAAGTTCGGTGTGAAATCTCCCGGCTTAACTGGGAGGGTGCGCCGGAAACTGGAGTGCTCGAGCGTGGGAGAGGAAAGCGGAATTCCTGGTGTAGCGGTGAAATGCGTAGATATCAGGAGGAACACCTGCGGTGTAGACGGCTTTCTGGACCATTGCTGACGCTGAGACACGAAAGCGTGGGTAGCAAACAGGATTAGATACCCTGGTAGTCCACGCCCTAAACGATGCATACTTGGTGTCGGCCATTCAGTTGGTCGGTGCCGGAGCTAACGCGTTAAGTATGCCGCCTGGGGAGTACGGTCGCAAGGCTGAAACTCAAAGGAATTGACGGGGGCCCGCACAAGCGGTGGAGCATGTGGTTTAATTCGACGCAACGCGAAGAACCTTACCTGGGCTCGAA
>DATBHS010000080.1:0-16797 GCA_036557345.1 Bryobacteraceae bacterium | reverse complement strand
GCTAATAGCTGAAGGCTGAGCGCTGATCGCTGACCGCTCAGGCGCCTGAGAACTCGCACCCTCGCCCGCCACCTATTCCACGTGGCAACGGCTGCTTTGACTCAGGAGGAGACGCTCCACTGGCTTGCCTTGCGTATGGTCCCTGGCCTGGGGACGACCAGCGCCCTTAAGCTCCTCCACAAGCTCAAATCACCCCAGGCGATTTTCCGGTCGTCCGCGTCCGAGTTGGAAGCCTGCGGGTTGAGTCCCGCCCAAGCACGTAACGTAGCGAGCGGCTGCTCCTTCGACGATGCAGTCGACCAGCAGCAGCGCATTCTCGATGCGGGCGCGCAGCTCATTACCATTCAGGATCCCTGCTATCCGCAGCAGCTGCGCGAGATCTTTGACCCGCCCCTCGTCCTATACGCGCTTGGCAGAACGGAATTGCTGGCATCGCATTCCATCGCGGTCGTTGGTACCCGCAGACCAACTCCCTACGGGCTTGCCGCAAGCGAGCGTCTCAGCGCCGATCTGGCAAAGGCGGGCCTGACTATTGTCAGCGGCCTGGCAGCCGGGATCGACACAGCCGCGCATATCGCGGCACTGAAGGCCGACGGAAATGCCATCGCCGTTTTTGGATGCGGCGTGGATGTGCTCTATCCGGCTAACAACCGCAAGCTATACGACGACATAGCCAAAAAGGGACTGCTGCTCTCCGAATTTCCGATGGGAGCTCCGGCCTTCCCACAAAATTTCCCAATCCGGAACAGGATCGTAAGCGGATTATCGTTTGGCGTTCTCATCGTCGAGGGAGCACAGCATAGCGGGTCCGCCATCACAGCAAAGCTGGCAATGGACCAGGGCAGGGAAGTTTTCGCGGTCCCCGGAAATATCACCTCAAAGATGAGCTGGGGCCCCAATCTTCTCATCAAAGAAGGAGGCGCCAAATTGGTGCAGGAGTGGAGCGACATTACGAACGAGCTGCCCGCCACCGTCCGGCGCGATCTGGTCGCCCGGGCACAGCAGCAGGTTTTGCCTGAACTCGACGCCTCCGCGAGCCCGTCCGCAGGCCCGGTGGATCCGGTCAAACAACTCGCGCAGAAGCTTTTGAACTGCTTGCAAGTCGATGCACCTCAACAACTTGACTCGCTGCTTGAAACTTTTGAAGGGGTTTCGTCATCTGAGTTGATCGGCGCGCTGTTTGATCTGGAGATGTCCGGACTGGTTCGCCAGCTCCCTGGAAAAAACTTCGTCAAGGTGTGGTAAAAGAGTAGCGTTCCTTCCGAGACTCCCCGGCCCGAGCCCTCGAATCGAATACTTGGATAAAAGAAGAAAAGCAGTTATGGCAAAATCGCTCGTCATCGTTGAATCCCCGGCGAAGGCGAAAACTATTGGAAAATACCTCGGTAAGCAGTTCGTCGTAAAGGCTTCTCTGGGTCATGTGAAAGACCTTCCTAAGAAGGACCTCGCCGTCGACGTGGAACGTGACTTTACGCCCAGGTACGAAGTGATTGAAGGCAAGAAAAAGCTGATTGCCGAGCTAAAGCAGGCTGCTAAAGCCGTTGAATCCGTCTACCTCGCCGCCGACCCGGACCGTGAAGGGGAAGCGATCTGTTGGCACCTGAAGGAAGAGCTCGAACCCAAGAAGTCCGGTAAGCCGGCCATCTTTCGGGTCATGTTTAACGAAATCACCGCTAATGCTGTCAAGCGGGCATTCGATAAGCCCCTGCCGGTAAATATAAATCTCGTCGAGGCTCAGCAGGCCCGCCGTGTCCTCGACCGTCTGGTCGGATACAAGATTTCTCCCTTGCTTTGGGATAAGGTGCGCCGCGGTCTCTCTGCCGGACGCGTTCAGACGGTAGCTTTACGCCTGATCGTTGAGCGTGAGCGCGAAATCCGCGCTTTCCAAAAGCAAGAGTACTGGACAATCGACGTTTCGCTGAACGCGAAAAAGCCTCCGGTCCTGACGGCCCGCCTGAACAAGCGCGCCAACGAAACCCCTGAGATCCAGAATGAGGCCGCTGCTAGGGGAATCGTGGACGACGTGGACGGTGCCGGATATTCTGTTAGGTCGGTCACAACTCGCGAGAAACGCCGGAACCCTGTTCCCCCGTTCATCACTTCGACCTTGCAGCAGGAGTCGTCTCGTAAGCTCCGTTTCAGTGTGAAGCGCACAATGATGCTGGCCCAGGGCCTCTATGAAGGCAAAGAGATCGGAAAAGAGGGCGCAACCGGGCTCATTACTTACATGCGTACGGATTCGACCCGTGTTTCAGAAGACGCCCTCGCAGAAGTCCGCGGATTCATCACGGAACGCTATGGCCAGCCGTATCTGCCCGGTTCTCCGAATGTGTACAAGACCAAGAAGGATGCCCAGGATGCCCACGAGGCCATCCGTCCGACCTCCGTTCTGCACACTCCGGAGTCGCTCGAAAAGCATCTCGCCGAAGACGAGCTGAAGCTATATCGCTTGATCTGGATGCGCTTCGTCGCATCCCAGCTGATGCCGGCCCTTCTGGACCAGACAACAATCGACGTTGAAGCGGTTGGAAAAAGCAAGATTCCCTATATTTTTCGCGCCACCGGTAGCGTTCTCAAGTTCGACGGCTTCCTCAAGGTCTACGAAGAAGGCAAGGACCAGAAAGATGAAGAGGATGAGGATCTCAAGCACAAGCTTCCCGCCGTAACGGAAGGCGAGTTGCTGCGCTTCAAGGAGATTCATCCGGAACAGCACTTTACCGAGCCGCCGCCGCGTTACAACGAGGCCACGTTGGTGAAGAAGCTGGAGTCCGACGGAGTGGGACGTCCGTCTACGTACGCGTCCATTCTTTCCACCATTCAAGATCGCGAGTACGTCAAAAAAGAAGGCGGCAAGTTCCTGCCTACCGAGCTTGGCATGGTCGTCACCGATCTGCTGCTCGAAAACTTCAACGATCTGTTTGACGTAAAGTACACGGCGCGCATGGAAGAAGAGCTCGACGAAATCGAGGAGGGCAAGCTCGAGTGGCGCTCTGCCATGGCCGATTTCTATGGCCGCTTCCAGAAAGACCTGCAGCATGCCGAGCGCCACATGACCGACATCAAGCGCATGGAAAAGCCCACTGATCTGGTCTGCGAGAAATGCGGCAAACCCATGGTCATCAAGTGGGGCAAGCACGGCAGTTTCATTGCGTGTACCGGTTACCCCGAATGCACCAACACGCGTGAGCTGACGGTGGACCTGCCGGATGTGGATAACACCGGTTTGGGAGAACAGGACGAAGCGGAGTATTGCGAGAACTGCGGACGTCCCATGGTTCTGAAGAAGGGCCGCTTCGGTCAGTTCTATGCCTGCTCCGGTTATCCGGACTGCAAAACCACGAAACAGATCGGCGGCGAGCAGCGAAAAGACGTGCCGCTCGAAGAACAATGCCCGCAGTGCGGCAGCAACTTAGTGAAGAAGTTCGGACGCTACGGCGAGTTTGTCGCTTGCAGCAACTATCCGAAATGCAAATACGTCAAGCAGAAGACCATCGGTGTCCCATGCCCCAACTGTTCGCAAGGCGAGATTGTGGAGCGGCGATCCAAGCGGGGAAAAACTTTCTATGGTTGTAACCGTTATCCCGATTGCGACTTCGTGGCGTGGGGCAAACCCATTCCCGAAAAATGCCCCGAGTGCGGCAGCAGCTACTTGATTGAGAAGTACCTCAAGGCAGGTCCCGTCGCGCAGTGTCCGAACGCTGAGTGCAAATACAAGCATCCGCTCGAACCTCTGCGCGAATCCAGCGTCGCGTAACCGAAATCGGCTATTCTACAAAATAATCCGCCATTTTCCGGTACCCAAAGGGTGGCGCGGCCACTTTGGCCGCCGCGTCAGGACTCATCCCGACGCTTGGCCGGACTGGGAGGCTCCATGCTGAAAAGCATTCGCCGCGCCGCGCGCGTGTTGCGCAAAAATCCGACGTTCACGATCGTGGCTGTCTGCTCTCTCGCGATCGGCATCGGGGCAACCTCTGCCATGTTCAGTTTTGCCGACGCGCTGCTCCTGCGCCCTCTTCCGGTCCTGGAGCCGGGCCAGGTGGTAGCTGTCACAACTGCTTCCTCCAGTGCATTCGGTACAAACTCTCAAATCTCGTATCCGGACTATGTCGATTTCCGTGATCGTAACCGGAGTTTTTCAGGCTTGGTTGCGGCCGCTTACGGTACCTTTGGCTTCAGTCCTGATCAGGGTACGCAGCCCCGGATGAAGTTCGGGCTGTTCGTCTCCGGCAACCTGTTCCGTGTGCTCGGCGTGGACCCGACAATTGGACGCGGCTTCCGCGACGCCGAGGATCAGGCGGAGGGACGGGATGCCGTCGTTGTTCTCGGCCATGATTTCTGGGTCAGCCAGTTTGGCGCAAGTCCGTCTGTTGTCGGCTCGCGAATACGGCTCAACGGCATCGAATTCACCGTGGTCGGCGTGGCTCCCGAGCACTTCACCGGAATTGACACGTTTCTCCGGCCGGCTCTGTTCATTCCGCTCGCTATGTCCCCCCGCCTGGGGTCCCAGAACAATTTCACTGTGGCGCATGAGAACAGCCTCAACCGGCGCGACATCCGCTGGCTGATTGTGAAGGGACGGCTGAGGCCGGGTGTGGGCGTTGCTCAGGCTCAGGCGGACCTGTCCGCCATCGCCGCCCAGTTGCAGCGCATGTACCCGCAGACGAACCGGAATCAGCGGATTATAGTTCAATCCGAGTTCCAGCTTCGCGCGCGGCAATCTCCGCCGAACACGGCGATGGTCGCCATGCTTCTTCTGCTCTCGCTTTGCGTTTTGCTTGTGGCATGCGCAAACGTCGCCGGTTTGTTGCTCAGCCGCGCTCGCGCCCGCTCTCGCGAGGTTGCCGTACGTCTGGCCATTGGCGCTGATCGCGGCGATCTGGTTCGTCAGCTGCTGCTCGAAAATCTTTTGCTCGCAGTTCTCGGCGGCGCGGCGGGGATTGTCATCGCCTATGCTGGAGCAAAGTTCTTCAGCCGTATTCCGATCCCCTCCGATCTGCCCATCGTCTTTGTTGTCGGCCTTGACCGGCGCGTGCTCTTATTTACCCTTGTGATTTCGCTTTTCAGCACGCTTCTCTTCGGGCTTACTCCGGCCCTAAGGTCGACGCGCCCGGACCTGGTTCCCGCGCTTAAGGCCGCCGACGCCGATGCTATGGGCCACCACCGGCTGTGGGGACGCAACCTGATCGTCTCGGGGCAGGTAGCTCTCTCGCTGGTGCTGCTCATCATATCGGCCGTTCTCCTGCAAGGCTTTCGAGCCGAACTGCTGCGGGGTCCCGGTTTCCGTACCGATCATCTCTATCTCACAGGCTTCGACACCCAGCTCATTCACTACTCCGAGGAGCAGACGCGGCATTTTTACAAGGAATTGCTGGACAGAATCCGTTCAGCGCCAGGCATCACGTCAGCCACGCTTGCGTCGAATGTCCCGTTATTGGGTGGCGATGCTATCGCCATCGTTCCCGAAGGCTATCAGTTGCCACGTGGTGAGGAATCGGTAACCATCTTCGATTCCCGCGTGAGCGATGGCTATTTCAGCACCTTAGGCATCCGGATATTGCAGGGACGCCCATTCCTCGAATCCGATCAGGCCAACACTCCCCCGGTGGCAGTCGTCAACCAACAGTTCGCCAACCACTACTGGCCTCGGGGAGACGCCCTCGGCAAGCGCTTCCACATGAAGAATACGTCGGGTCCTCTCGTTCAGATTGTGGGCATTGCAAAAACGACGAAGTACTTTTGGATCGCTGAGCCGCCGCTCGATTACATTTACCTTCCCTACACCCAAAATCCGCGATCGGCACTCACCATCATCGCAGGATCCGGCACTCCGGATGCCTCCGGCGTGGCTCCCGTATTGCGAAATATTGTGCGTGGACTCGATGCGAACATGCCCGTTTTTGACGAGCGCACCATGCAGAACTTCTACGAGCAGCGCGCTGTTAAAACCTCCGGCATCATTGCTCAAAGCGTGGCTGGACTCGGGCTGATGGGTCTGATACTCGCCATGATCGGTCTCTACGGCCTGGTTGCCTATTCAGTAAGCCGCCGCACGCGCGAGATCGGTATCCGCATGGCGATCGGCGCCGATCGGCAAAGCGTGATTCGAATGATCTTGAAGCAGGGCCTGATATTAGGTTCAGCCGGCGTCGTGGCGGGTCTCATTATTAGCATGTTTGCTACGCGTGTCATTACTTCGCGGATCTGGGTCGCATCCTTCGAGCACATCAGCCCTCTGCTCTTCTTGGTCATTTCGCTGCCGCTTCTGGTGATTACTGTGCTGGCTACTTACCCGCCCGCCCGCCGCGCCGCGTTGATCGATCCCATGCGCGCGCTGCGCGAAGAATGAAGGTGGGGCAGACGATCGCTTTACGTCGTCTGCCGCTCTCCACGCACCCGAATGCTAACCTGACCAGAGATTCGTGGGCAGACGGTCGGTTTGCGTCGTCTGCCATGGGCTCTCCTCGCTTGACCGGGCAAATGAACATATGGACTTTGAATACTCAGCCGAGCAGATCCAGCTCCGAAAATCAGTTCGTGATTTCGCCTTGGCGGAAATTGCCCCGCACGTTCTGGATTGGGATGAGAATCAAACCTTCCCGCTTAAAGTAATTAAAAAATCCGGAGACCTGGGAATGATGGGCGCCATATTCCCGGAAGATCTCGGCGGAGCCGGCCTCGGCTATATCGAATACTCGATCATTATTGAAGAGCTCGCGCGTGTCGACCCGAGCGTCGCATTGATCGTAGCCGCGCACAATTCCCTGTGTACAAATCATATTTACCTGGCCGGTACCTCCGATCAGCGGAAGAAATATGTTCCGAAACTGGCCTCGGGCGAATGGATCGGCTGTTGGTCTCTCACAGAACCGGAAGCCGGATCGGATGCTGCCGGTACCCGTTCCGCGGCGGCCCTCAAAGACGGCGAGTGGGTCTTGAACGGCGGCAAAACGTTCACGACGAACGCGCAGTACGCCGATGTTTGCGTCGCCATGGCCGTCACCGATCGTTCCGCCTCGCAGCACGGCATTTCGGCATTTATTCTCGAAAAGGGTACCCCCGGCTTCCGCGTCGGAAAAAAAGAAAACAAGCTAGGTATGCGCGCAAGTGCCACCGGCGAAGTTCTGTTCACCGACTGCCGCCTCGCGCAGTCGCAGCTTCTTGGCAAACAGGGCGAAGGCTTCGTGGACAGCCTGCGGATTCTGGACGGCGGCCGCATCTCGATCGCCGCCCTCGCCCTCGGCATCGCCCAGGGCGCCTTCGATGCTGCCTTGAAATATTCCAAGCACCGCAAGCAGTTCGGCCGCTTTATCTCGGAGTTTCAGGCCATCCAGGACAAGCTGGCCGGCATGGCTACCGATATCGAAGCCGCCAGATGGCTGGTGTACAGCGCCGGTGCACGAAAAGACGCCGGGAAGCGGGTTACAAAGGAATCCGCCATGGCAAAGCTCTTCGCCTCCGAGATGGCGGTCAAGGTTGCCGACCAGGCATTGCAGATACACGGCGGTTACGGCTTTATAAAGGATTACCCCGTCGAAAAGTTCTATCGCGACGTAAAGCTCTGCACCATCGGCGAAGGCACGAGCGAAATCCAGCGGCTGGTCATCGCTCGTCAATTGCTAAAAGAATAGATTGAGCCTTCTTGCCTCTACCGAAGAGCTGCAGCAGGGAGTTCTCCGCGGGGACCCGCGCTCGATCGCTCGCGCCGCTACACTGATCGAAAGCCAATCGGACGCCGGCCGGGAGATTGTTGCTGCGCTGTTCTCGAAAACCGGACGCGCCATGATGCTCGGCATTACGGGGCCGCCGGGCGCGGGGAAAAGTACTCTTGTAAATCAACTGGCGAAGGCTCTTCGCTCTGATGGCCAAAGCGTGGGCATTATCGCAGTTGACCCGAGCAGCCCTTTCTCGCGCGGAGCGATCCTTGGTGACCGCATCCGTATGCAGGATCATCACGCCGATCCCGGGGTCTTTATTCGTTCCATGGCGAGTCGCGGCAGGCTTGGCGGTGTTGCTCAGATGACCCTCGAACTCGCTTTGCTTCTCGATGCCGCCGGACGCGACGTTATCCTGATTGAGACCGTTGGAGCGGGCCAGGACGAGGTGGAAATCGCACGTCTGGCCGACATCACCGTCTTGGTCCTGGTGCCTGGCTGGGGAGATGACGTCCAGGCCATCAAGGCCGGTATCATGGAGATCGCCGATATTTTTGCGATCAACAAAGCCGACCTGCCCGGTGCGGATCGTCTCGAGCAGGAAATCCGGACTATGCAAAGTCTTGCCGGTGAGGCCGGCCGGGCGAATGCTGCCCCTGTTCGGCGCGTGATTGCCACCGAAGGCCACGGGCTGCAGGAGCTTCTCGATGTCATACGCTCCGTCTTCGAAACGAAGGGCCGGCGTAGTGCTCGCACTGACACCTGGAGCGTCCGGCTACGCGAGATGCTTCGCGAAGCCTTGCTCCGCCGGATTCCGGAAAACCTGATTGAGCAGCACGCAAAACGCGTAGCCGAAAAAATCGAGGATCCCTATACCGCAGTAGCCTGCTTAATGAGCTTACGAAATGAGCATTGAAATCGATCACGTGGGAATAGCGGTCCGCAGTATCGACGAAAGCCTCCGCTTCTATCAGCTGTTGCTCGGCTTGGATGTGACCGGCCGTGAGAACGTAGCGGAGGAGCGCGTGACTGTCGCGATGCTTTCTACCACGCCTAGAATCGAACTCCTGGAATCTGCTGCAGACGGCTCGACAATTGCGAAGTTCATCGCGAAGCGCGGCCCTGGTCTGCACCATATCGCTTTGCGAGTTGACAATATTTCGTCGGCCCTCGACCGGCTCAAAGCAGCCGGGGCGAAGCTTTTGAACGAACCGCGCCGGGGCGCCGGAGGCCATACTTACGTTTTCGTTCACCCCGCCGCAACCGGCGGCGTCCTCCTCGAACTGATCCAGAAATAATCAGAGCCGTGACCATTCGGGAGCGGAAACTATAAAAGGAAGCGAACAAAACAATTGCAACAACGAGCCCAAATCGGCATCATCGGCGGCAGCGGCCTGTATTCCATGCCCGGCTTTCATGCGCTGGACGAGGTCCGCCTTACAACACCCTTTGGTGATCCGTCTGACGCCTACATGATCGGCGACCTCGAAGGCAAAACCGTAGCCTTCCTTGCCCGGCATGGCCGCGGCCATCGCATTTCGCCCTCCGAGCTGAATTTTCGCGCCAACGTTTTTGGCCTGAAAATGCTGGGTGTCGAGCGCATTCTTTCGCTCAGCGCAGTCGGCTCCTTGAAGCAGGAACATGCCCCCTTGGACTTCGTCATTCCCGACCAGTTCTTTGACCGCACCAAGGGTCGCGCCTCCACCTTTTTTGGTAACG
This sequence comes from Bryobacteraceae bacterium, assembly GCA_036557345.1. GTDB lineage: Bacteria > Acidobacteriota > Terriglobia > Bryobacterales > Bryobacteraceae > Bog-105. Next base: position 7,426 of record DATBHS010000080.1, on the reverse strand, counting down.
GCATTGTCGCGCATATCAGTTTCGCCGATCCCGTTTGCCCCCAACTCGCGCCTCTTGCTCACGGCTGCGCGTCAAAAATCGGCATCCACAGTAAGCTCGGCGGAACTTATCTTTGTATGGAGGGCCCGGCCTTCTCCACTCGCGCCGAGTCGAATCTCTATCGAAGCTGGGGCATGGATGTCATCGGAATGACCAATCTCACCGAAGCGAAACTCGCGCGTGAGGCAGAGATCTGCTACGCCACGATCGCCATGGTGACGGACTACGATTGCTGGCACGAAGACCACGATGCCGTTACCGTTAACGAGATCATTCAAAACCTTACAAAAAACGCGGAGAATGCCTGCAAGCTGGTTCGGGAAGTGGTTCAGCGAATTCCAACGGAACGCACCTGCAAGTGTGGCTCGGCTTTAAGACACGCGATCATTACGGACCGTGCTTCCATTCCAGCCGAAACCAGGCAGAAACTGGAGTTGTTGATTGGCAAGTATACCGGCCAGTGAACTCGCCCGTGAAGTCCTGGATGCTTGTCTGCGCGACGGCACCTGGCCGGCCCGGGCTCTCGATGATCTGATCGAGCGCGCTCTTGATGACGACGATCCGTTCGTTGCGACGGCTGCCACCCGCGCGCTCTTTAGTATCGTGATCGAAAGGCTGGGCGACCTCTTCGAGCCCAGCCTGTGCGATGTGTATTCGAAGCTGTTCGCGCACGTGATCGCGCGCGCTCTTCCCGAATACAAAGCGCGTGATCTGCTGGTCCGCTACAATCGCGTTCGCCAGGTCCGCCGTTTTCCGGGCGGCGAGGTCGATCGCGTTTTCGTCCTTTCTCGCGTCACCCTGGGCGCTGATGTCGCGGTAACGAGCGTTGCGCTCGCCGCCGCGAAAGCTCGCTTCCCCGAAGCCGAGATCTGTCTGGTAGGACCGGCGAAAAATGCCGAGCTGTTCGCCGCCGACCCGCGGATCACGCCCATTGCCGTGATGTACGGGCGATCCAGCTTGCTGCGCGACCGGCTCCTTGCCGCGGCTGAGCTCCAGATCGCTGTGGACGAGCTGGGCGCTATCGTAATCGACCCGGATTCGCGCCTCACACAGCTAGGCCTCATCCCCATCTGCGACGATTCGCGTTATTTCTTCTTCGAAAGCCGCGCGTATGGAGGGGAACTGGATGCCACCCTCCCGAAGCTCACTGCCGAATGGGCAAACGAAGTCTTCGATGTTGATCATTCAACCGCCTATGTCGCCCCGCCGTTGCAAGAGAAGATAGCCGATATCGCCGTTAGTTGGGGCGTCGGCGAAAACGCCAATAAACGCGTCGATGATGACCTCGAATATCACGTGATGGCTGCTTTATTGGCCAAAGGGCGGCCAGTGGTGCTCGACCGCGGTGCCGGAGGAGAGGAAGGTGCCCGCGTCGATGCTTTGGCAGACCGTCTCGGCTCACCCGCTCACTTGCGCATCCATGACGGCAGTTATGCCTCGTTTGCCAGCCATATTCTCCAGAGTCGCCTGTATGTCGGCTATGACTCCGCGGGCCAGCATGTCGCGGCCGCTGGTCGAGTGCCGCTGGTCTCGGTTTTTAATGGTTACGCTTGCGAGCGGATGCTGTCGCGCTGGTGGCCCCGGTTGGATTCGGCTCGCGTCGTTACTGTGGATGAGAGCAGCCAGCCCACCGCTCTCGCGCGAACCTTGCAGGCTATTGCTGAGGCGGGGGCGGCGGAGGTGTCGGCAGCGTCCACGGATTAGAGCCGGATTCGCTCTTCTGTTGCGGCTTGGCCGGTTGCTGCGGCCGGGCAGCCTGCGCCGGAGTCGCACTGTCCGCGCTGCCATGGCTTGCCGGCTGCTCCTCCGTCTTATTCGCAGGCAATGGTGGCGGAGCGTTCGGATCAAGGTCGTAGGTGATGTTCGATTCCGTTCCGAACTTCCGGTAATCCCTGAACTCGATTTCGTTCTTTGAACTCTGGCGATCCGCTCGCATGAACAGCCGCGCGACCAGCGGACAAATATAACGCTGACCGCTGATGTCTACTGCGTCATAATCCAGAATCTCGGTTGCTTCTGTCACTGGGAAGCTCCTCGGAATATCGACCGCAACAAATTTGATTCGGTCGATCTCGCCCGTGTTCTCATCAGCGTAAACCAGCCCGTTGTAGGCCGTGATGATACGTTGCTCGTCTCCAGGCCCCGCCGAGTAGCTGATCGACCAGCTCGAATGGCCGCTGTCGATGAAATACTTGAACACCGCCATGCGCCGCCCGCGTAGCGTGGCCCAGTGATCCCACCCGAACTCTGCCTGGCTGTGGGGTTCGAAAATCTCGCGCATCAGGCTTCCGAATTCACCGGTGGAAATTGCCCCGCCGTGCATCGGAACACCCTCCATGCTGGTATTTATGAGCTGTCCGTTGACCGAATAGACGTTGTACTTTTCCCGTCCTTCGTTGTAGCTGACCTTCGCCAGAATGTTGCCGATGCTGCGGTAATGGTCTCCCGCATAGGGATCGACATATTGCCGCGTGACCTGCACGCAAATGAAGTTCGGCAGATTCTCCGTGTACGACATCGCGTACTGCTTCATCAGATCCAGAATCTTTTGCTGGCGAACGGAATCGGGAGGCGGAATCGGCGGCGCTTTCGAGCTCAGCGTCACGGTCGCTGGGCCGCTCTTCAGCGTATTATCGGCCGCTGTCGCGGGTGAATACGTAGAATCATGAGCCGGCGGTCTCATGCTCGCGGTCTTATTCCGTAGTTCCTGCAGCGCTTCCACCGTTTTCGGTCCGGCACCCTGCGACTCGAGGTCCGTGATCGTCTTATCCGTCAGTTTTTCAGAGAGTTCCAGCTTCTTGATATATGCCGCGATCTGCTTGTCCGAATGCTGCCTGAGCGCCAGCTCCGAGCGAACAAAATCCGCTAACTGCTGCACGTTCATCTGCATCTGCGCCTGCACGGCCATCGCTAAAGACACGACCAGCAGCGTGAGGCGGAGCTTCATATTAAACATCATGACGCAATAACGGCCCTGGGAGTTGCGGCCGCGCGAATCAGAGTTTCTCTTCTTTCTCCAACTGTATCGTGATATTTCCGACCGGAAACCCTAGATGTACTTGGAGTTGTACAGGCAGGTGGCCCGCGCCGTCCGCCAGCCAGATAAACAGGCGCCCTTTCCGTCTGTACAGGACATTGTCAAAGAGGAAGGCCTCGTAGCGGACCGTCGAATAGCTTTTTCCACCGACGTTCAAACTCTCCTTCCCCTGCGCTTCCAACCTCGCAAACGCGAGCTTCTTTCCGTTCGTAACCGGCAGCGAGACGGGCCTGCCGGGCTCCGGAGGCGCGAGGCGAAGCGCCGCAAGAGCGCCCAGGACTTCATACGTACACGCCGGCTTGTCCAGTTCGTTCGTGACCGTTGTGTTCTTTAGCAGATTCCGCTCGTTGTACTCGATTTTTTTGCGGCTGTTATTAAAGTTCAACTGAGTGAGCGTGTGCTTCTTTCCTTCCTGTGCGTCCAGCACAGCGCTGGAGCCGCAAAATCGCTCTCCCGTCGTCACCTTGTAAGTGTCCAGGACTTTGTACAACCGGCTTACCAATCCGGCGCTTTGCAGGTTCAGATTCAGATCCCAGCCTTGCCCGGCTCCGCGCTTTTGTTCGATGACCGCAATTCCAGCCGTCACGAGCCGCCATTCAACGCTGTAAGTTAGCTTCTCCGGGCACGGAAATACCGGGTCCTCGTGGGGTGCCTCCGCTGGCGCGGCGTTGGTCAGCGGTGCGCCGGTCAGAAAAAGAACGCCGGCGAGGCGCAAGATTACAGAAGAGGTCATGAGTCTTATTGATTCGTTTGTGAGCGAGTCCGGCGCTACGCATCGCACTCACCCCAAGTTTGGCACAAGTGCTGGAGCGGTCCGATACGCATTCTTTACTAAAGCATCAATCGCGCTGATCGAAGCTGTTCTCCCGCTAGTAATGCTCGTTAGACCTGATCAAGCTAAGTCGAAGCAATGTTCATTGTGAGCTTAGTACAATTCGGAAGCACTGTTTTTGAAAGGATTTCCTATGGCCTCTGTCGTCTTGATCACCGGTTGCAGTAGCGGTATTGGCAAGCTCGCTGCGGAAGCGGCGGCACGAGCCGGCCATCATGTTTACGCCACAATGCGGACCCCGACTACGCGGAATGATCAAGCTAGACGGGCTCTGGAGCAATTTGCCAAAGAACACAAACTGTCATTGCGGACATTGGAGATGGATGTCTCCGATGCTGCGTCAGTGAAGCACGCTGTCGAGACGGTCATGCAGGAGAAACAGCGCATTGATGCGGTAGTAAATAACGCGGGCATCATGTCGATTGGTTTAGCGGAGGGTTTCACCGAGGAACAACTGCTGCACGCAATGAACGTCAATTTCATGGGAGCCTTCCGGGTGTCCAGGGCAGTGTTGCCATATTTGAGAGCGAAGCGCAGTGGATTGCTGATCTATGTGACATCCGTAGTGGGTCGCCTCCTATTTCCAGGCTGCGCACCTTATTGTGCCAGCAAGTTCGCCTTAGAGGCATTGGCGGAAATCCTCCATTATGAGTTGGCCGGAACGGGAATTGAGAGCGTAATTGTAGAACCGGGACCGTACCCCTCAGACCTGCTACCCAATAGCCCCGCCCCTGCTGATACGGAACGAGTCGCTGACTATGGAGCGCTGGCGGCGCTACGTGATAATTTTGCAGCTCACTTTTCAGAGCTTTTCGGATCAGCGAATCCGCCGCGCACACAGGACGTAGCAGACGCTATCGTGAATTTGATTGAAGCGCCTGCGGGATCGAGACCCTTGAGAACCGTCTGCGGGATGGATTTTGGTGCGAATGGGCTTAATGAGCAGATTGCGCCTGTTCAAGGGGAGGTGTTGCAAGCGCTAGGTATGGCACACATGATCCCGGCCATCGCCACCAAACATGTCGGCCCGTATCCCGCATGAGTGAATAAATAAGCATCTGTGCTTCCGATTCGCGCCTCATTCCCCACCGGGCGTCCTACTCATCGACAATTTCCGACAACTTCTTGTCACTTGTGTACGGCGGGGCAAAATTGGACCACAATACAGCCTGAGAATGACAGTGCCAGGATGAGCGTCGCTTAGCAAGGTTCACCTCAGTCGTTGAACCTGGCCATATCGGACAGGTGAAAGACAAGCCGGGTTCTGACTCCGGCCCTTAAGGAGCGTATCCCTGAGATCATCTTTGGGTTCGCCAGCCCGGTTATTCCACAAAATCGAGGTGATAAGTTATACACGTCGACTTAGCCAGGGGTCTTGTTCATGAGAAAAGAAATAAAATTTACAGCTCAATCCGATCCATGTCCATCCCGCCGCGAGCTGATCAGGGATGCCGCCGTCGTCGCCAGCTCCTTCATGATCGTTCCTCGACATGTGTTAGGAGGCGCCGGCTACGTGCCCCCAAGCGATAAAGTCACGCTCGCAACCATCGGTCTGGGCCGTCAAGGACAGGCCGTCACCATGGAGCTGCTCGCGCGTCCGGACACCCAGGTGATCGCGGTGTGCGATTGCAATCGCGAAAGCAAGAACTACATAGAGTACGGAAAGAACGACCTCCTGAAGGCCGCGCGAAAACTGCTTGGTCCCGGCTACGAAAATTGGGGCCAGGATCTGGCTTCGCCCGGCGATGTCCAGCTCACACCCGAAGTCTCGAGCAGCCTCGGTATGGGCGGCCGCGAACCCGCGCGAAGGCTGGTTGAAGCCTATTATGGGTCGCGTAAGGGCGATGCCGCTGGGTCCTACAAAGGCTGCCATGCCTATGGCGATTATCGTCAACTACTCAATAAAGAACACGATCTCGATGCCGTGTACGTCGCGACTCCCGATCACTGGCACGCCGCCATCTCCGTCGCCGCCATGCGCAAGCGGAAGCACGTGCTGTGTCAGAAGCCGATGACCCATACCATTGGCGATGCGCGGCGTGTGGCCCACACCGCAAAAGAGATGAAAGTGGCGACATCGTTAACGGTGAACAATCCATCCACCGATGCCACGCATTTGATCACGCACTGGTTGGACGATGGCGCGATCGGACACGTGCGCGAAGTCCACAACTGGTCCAGCCGTCCGTTCTGGCCGCAAGGCATCGATCGCCCGTCGACGGTCGATCCCGTCCCCGACGGCCTCGATTGGGATATGTGGCTCGGCCCTGCGCCCGAGCGCCCGTTCAACAAGGCATATCAGCCCTTTGTGTGGCGAGGCTGGTACGACTTCGGCGACGGCTCGTTTGGCGACATGGGTTGCTACAGTTTCGCGGGCGTGTTCACCATTCTCGGGCTCACGCCGCCCACCACCGTTGAAGCCAGTTCCAGCGATCCATATCCAGAAACGTTTCCGAAAGCCACCATGGTGCACTTGACATTTCCTGCAATCGGCAGCCGCCGCGAGATTGCCATGAATTGGTACGACGGCGGCCTGCGCCCGCCCCGTCCGGCCGGTCTGCGTGCCGAGGATCAGCACTTCTTCGAAGTCGGTGAAGAGAACGAGGGCATCATGTATGTCGGCGATAAGGGTCTCCTGCTCGCCGGCTTCAACGGAAACCGTCCGCGTGTTTACCCTGAATCGCCAAAGTATAAAGCGCCAACCGAAAGGCGCGGAAATCATCGTAGTGACCCGGCAATCGACCAGTGGCTGGCCGCATGTAAGGGAGGCCCGGCGCCGCTTGCGAACTTTGAGTCGCAGGCTCCTGTGACGGAAGCTTTCCTGCTCGGCTGCATTGCCCAACGTTTCCCCGGAGAACCCATTCAGTGGGACACCGCGGCCATGAAGATTACGAATTCCAGCAAGTTGAACGCTTACGTCGATCCTCCTGCCCGCAGCAAGTACAGCATCTGAATTTTTGTCATAAACTGGCCTCGGCAAACGTTTACTAGTCGTGGTCGAAGCGCAGCGTTCGGATACTAGAGCAGCCCTTCGTGGGGCAGGCGCTATCGCCTGCCGGTCAACCGATGCCGGCTCCGAATTCGAAGCCGTTTTTCTCGAGCACTATCAACGAGTATTCGGCATACTCAGCCGCGTCGTAGGAGATCGCGCCCAAGCCGAGGAACTGGCGAGCGAGGTCTTCTGGAAACTCTCCCGCCAACCGGTCCACTGGCTGCTGACAAACCGCGTTGGAGCTTGGCTCTACAGGACGGCAGTGCATGCCGGAATCGATGCTTTGCGCGCGACGACTCACCGCCGCCGCCACGAGAACGCCGCCGTGCTTCAGGCTGGCAATACCGGAACGGGGAAGGCTGGACCTCTCGACGAACTACTTCGTGACGAAGAGCGAAGAGTAGTCCGGCGCGTGCTCACTTCCATGAAACCCGCGCAGGCGCAGCTCTTGCTGATGCGCGCCAGTGGCTCCTCATATAAAGAGCTGGCCGAGATTTTGGAAGTCGCCGTTGGAGGCGTGGGTACG
>DATBHS010000079.1:0-36437 GCA_036557345.1 Bryobacteraceae bacterium | reverse complement strand
CAAGGCCTGACTAAAAAACGCCTGGGCTCTGTCGAACTGCCCGGCTTTGCGATAGATCTCGCCGATCTCGTAGGCCGCATTCGCATTGCTCGGATCCAGTTTCAGCTCCTGTTCGAATTCGCTCAAGGCTTCGCCGGAGTGCGAACCTGCCAGCAACGCGCGTCCGATGCGATAGTGAATGCCGCGCCGCATGGGATCGATTTTGAGAACCTCGCGGTACTCGCTGACAGCTAAGTCGAGGTTGCCCTGGCTTTCATCCGCCTCGGCCGCCGCCTGTTTCCTCCAAACCGAACCCGGCGCGACTTCAGAGAGCTTGCGCAACGTCAGATAAGCAAAATTCGCATAGATTCGGCTGGTGTGATACAGCACTTCCGGGTCGTTCGGGAACAGCCGGTCCAGTTCGAGCGCCGTTTCGACTGCTTCGCGATCGCGCTGTAATCCAGTACAGGCTCTTATCAACTGCAGCCCGGTCATGCGCTTTAACGGTTTGTCAGTCGAGCGGCGAAATCCCTTTTCTAAACCGGGCAGAGCCTCTTCAAACTGACCCAGTTCAGAGAGAGACATGGCCAGTAGGACATCCGCATTCGGAAGACCCGGTTTCAGCTTCAGCGCACGCCGGAGTGTGGGAACCGCCTCGTCGAATTTTCCCTCCTGAAAGTAAATGAAGCCAAGGGTTCCGTACACTTCCGCCGTTTCAGGCGATAGCTGCTCCAGCTTCTTATACGCCTGCTCTGCGTCCGCGTACCGGTGCTCGGAAAGAGCCTGATGTCCTTGCTCGGAATACTTCTGCAGGTCCGCGGAAGTATCCTGAGCGATCGAGCGCAGAACAGCGAAACACAAAAGGCAGGCCGGCCTGCTCGCTACCAGGTAAACTTCCCTCCCAGTTGATTGATACGGCCCGGTCTGGCGCTCGTAATCTGCCCGTACTGCGCGTCGGTTACGTTGTGATCCGGCGTGTTCCACTGGGCGTGGTTGAAGGTGTTAAACGATTCCAGCCGCAACTGAAGATTGACGCGCTCCGTGATGGGAAAGTTCTTGAACAAAGAAACATCCCAATTGTTCAGCCCGGGCGCGCGTAGAATGTTGCGGCCCGAGGTGCCGAAGACGCCTTGAAACGGTTGCGCGAACGCGGCCGTATTGAACCATTCGGCGATGCTCTGATGAAAGCCTTTGCTCGGGTCTCCCACGGCATCCGCGCGGTTTGAATAGTTGTCCAGCAGTCCACCGATATCCGCCGCAAAGATCGGATAGGGGAAGCCTTTCTGGAAGGTTGCAATGCCGTTCAACTGCCAGTTGCCGAGAAGGATATCCACGACCCTTGGCGTGTTAGAGAGAAATCGCTTGCCTCGCCCGAAGGGCAGATCATATACGAAACTCCCGACCAAACGCTGATCGACGTCGAAATCGGCCAGACCACGGTCGCGCCTTGTATCGTGATTGTCAAGGAAGCCCTGCCAACCGGTATCGGCTGAGCCGATTCCGGCGGCAGCGGATTTCTCGTCGATGGCTTTTGCCCACGTGTACGCACCCGTCAATGCGAGCGATCCGCTGCGGTGTTGCAGCGTGACGTTCGCGGAGTTGTAACTGGAATTGCCAGACCAGTCGCTGTTGATGTAAGTAACAAAGTTAGGGAAGGGTCTTCTGTCCTCGACGGGGGCTGGATGCACAGGATCCACTGGCGCATAGGCCTGATTAATATTCCGGCGCTCGAGCAGGTGAGTGCCTTTGTTTCCGATGTAATTCACTTCCAAGGTCGTGTTTGAATTCAACTGCCGCTGCACCGAAAACGACCACTGCTGGACGTATGGATTTCTCGGATGCTCCGAGATGATCACGGCAATAAACGTATTGTCGGCGGGGACGGCTGGCCCTTGGACGATCGGAGGGAACAAAGCATCCGTCGTCTGAAACGCGGCTGTCTGGCCTAGTGTCTGAACGTAGTTGCCGCGACTGACATAGGGGTAGATATCTGCCGACCCGTCGGTCTCCCGGAGTTCGGCGGAATCCCAGAAGATGCCATAGCCGCCGCGAACAACAGTTTTGTCGCCGCCGAACGGCCGGTAAGCGAAGCCGAAGCGAGGGGCGAAAGTCATATAGGACGGATCGTCAGGAGTTCGGCGGCCGCAGTACTTATAGTAGACGCCGTCGGCGATGCCTTTTTCCACCAAGCTCTTGTCAGCGATGCATAATCCGCCCTGCGGGTTACCCTCGTTCAGCCATCCCATGTGGTCGTTCGTCTCGTAAGGAACTGTGCGGAAATCCCAGCGCATGCCCAGATTCAGCGTGAGGCGTGGGCTTACTTTCCAGTCGTCCTGCACGTAAGGCGCGAAGTACTTCAGATTGAACGAGCGAGGGTTGCCCACTACACCCGCCGTGGTGAATCCCCCGGGCTGAAACACGCCAGCCGTCGCGTAATAACCGAGCAGCATGTCGGCGATGGGATTGCCTGTAAAATCGCCGCTGAACATATATGCGCCCAGGAACTCATTCGCCAAGTCACGGTTAAGCTTCCACTGCCTGTACTCTGCGCCGAATCCGAGGGTGTGATTTCCGTGAACCCAAGTGAGCGAATCGACAAAGTCCCACATCGGCTGATTGCTCGCCGTATACGCGTTCGTAGCGCCCCCGACCTGGGTGTAGCCCCCGCTCGAGAATCCGATGCGCGGGTACACGCGCTGCGGCGGACTCAAACCAGTGAAGACACCCGTTAGCCCGAGCGCGTCAATGTCGGCCTGATCGGCCGGGAATCCGCCCTGGTTGGCCGTAGCTTCGAGATACCCGAAGCGAAACTGATTTACGACGTTGGGACCCAGCGTAATGGTGTGAGAAACCGCCCAGTTCGTCGTGTCCTCAACAAAGAAGGTCTCCCCGAGGGCCGGATCAGGGTCAAGGTTACCAAGAGCGCTGATTGAGTAATTGGACTTTGTCCCCCTTGCGAATATCGTCCCGAATTTGCCGAGATTTTGATCGAGGCGGTAGGTCTGCTGATCGACATCGTTCGGAAGCGACGTCGTGAGCCGGTAATTGCCCTGCGGAAGATCGACATTGGGCGCCGGGAAAAACTTCTGGATGGCCAGGTTCGCCAAACGCGAGAAGCGGCCCTGCGGGACGACATTATTGGGGAAAGGCTTTCCCGTAGCTGGATCGATGATTGTGCTGGAAAACTGGCCTGATAACTCCGTTTGGGTTGGCACAAAGTTGAACGTGTCTTGTCCTTCGCGTCTTCGCGAGCCTTCATAGTTCGCCATGAAGAAGGTCTTGTTTCGCCCGTTATAGAGCTTCGGAATGTAGACGGGGCCGGTTACGACAAATCCGAATTGATTCTGCCGCAGCGGCGGGATATCAGCGTTGAAGAAGCTCCGGGCATCGAAGACATTGTTCCTGTTGAATTCGAAGAGGGCGCCATGGAAATCGTTTGTACCGCCCCGGCTGATCATATTGATCTGATTGGCGCTGAAACCATACTCCGCCGAGTACGTCGCGGTTTGTTGCTTGAACTCCTGAATGGCATCGATGGACAACACGACCGCCGGGGTGTTCAAGGCCGTGTCGGTGTTGACCATGCCATCGAGCAGGTAGTTGTTGGAAGTAGGCCGCGAGCCATTGATGCTGATGGCGTCGCCCTCGCCCTGACGCATGGATCCCTGCTCGCCAGTGGTCATAACTGCTCCGGGACCGATGAACAAAAGTTGCAGGAAGTTGCGCCCGTTCAGAGGCAGTTGAGTCACTTGCCGTTCATTGACGACCTGGCCGATGCTCGAGGTCTCGGTCTCGACCGCAACTTGCGCCGCTTGCACCGTGACGGTTTCGGTTGTTGCACCAACCGACAAGGTCAAGTCGACGCGCTGCACCTGATCGACGTTCAGCCGTATGTTGGATTGCTCAGCCCTTGAAAAGCCTTTCTGCTCCGCAGAAACGGTGTATGAACCGACCGGCAAAAGTGTGAACGAGTAATCGCCGGAACCGCTCGTACTGGTGCTGCGGGTCAGGCCAGTATCCAGATTCTTCAGCATCACGGTGGCCTGGGGCAGAACCGCCCCGCTCGAATCGCGAATCGTGCCAGTGATCTGGCCGGTGGCGGTTTGCGCGCTGGTTGTTCCCGGCGCACAGAACAGGAGTGCAAATGCCACGCTCAGCAGAGTCGCTTTTTTCATTTGTGAGGTCCCCCTAAGTGCTGTCCCCGTTCCAGCGAGTCTATGTCGGACAACAAAACGAGTAAAGAATTTTCGATTGCACGTCGGGAGTTTTGCAATGCGAGACGCGGCGCGCATCGGCTAGGCAGCTTAAGTCCTTGCAGCGTGAGGAGTTCTAAGTCACCGATGCAAGGGAATTGGGGCACGAGACTCCGCACTAAGCCGAGGGCGGATTTTGCAATGTGAACCTTTTACGATAGGAGCCAGGAGGCAGGAGTCAGAAATCAGTAATTTTGAACCGGTTTTGCGGCGCGGTTCATCCTTGCGTCGTAATAGCTAGGGAGTGTCAACTGCTGAGAATCGGCGGGCGCAAAGCCCGTGTGTGCATCCTGAGTGCGGTGGCTGCGAGTCTGGCCATACCGGGCGTGCTCCAGGCACAGAATTACATCCGCGATTCCAAACCCAGGCTGTTCTCGTACGACGAACTCGTCCAGCTCGGCTCGGATCAGAAATTAAGCCCCGAACTGGCTGAAAAGCTCCGGGTGATCACCACCACACCATTCATCAATAATGAGGCGTATTTTAAGGGCGCAAGGCCGCGGCCGCTGAAAGTCGCCGGGCTTGGACCCTCCCTTCGCGTGGCGTTCTGGAACATCGAGAGGGGACTGGGAATCGATTCCATTCTCTTGTTTGTCAGGGACAAAAACGCATTTATGGCGAAGGTGAAAGAGGAGCGGAAGAAGGCTAAGACCAGCGGTAAAAGTGTCCGAGATGTAGAGCTTGAAAAGATTCCGCAGGAAATCGAAACCTTGAAAGCTGCGGACATCTGGATCCTGAACGAGGTGGATTGGGGTGTGAAGCGCACTGGATACCGCGAAATCGTCCGCGAGTTGGGGAAAGCCTTGAATATGAATTGGGCATACGGCGTGGAATTTCTTGAGATTGATCCCAAGCAACTCGGGACAGACCAATTCAATGACGGCGAAGATAAAGCATCCCAGGAACAACTAGTTGAAGAGTTCAAAGTGGATAAGGACCGGCTGAGGGCGCTTCACGGCAATGCGGTCCTGTCACGATATCCGATACGTAGCGCGCGAGTAGTTCCCTTCACAATTGGATACGACTGGTTCAAAGAGACCAAGCTCCGTCCGCTCGAAAAGGGGAAACGGCAAGCGTCGAAATTAGTGGGCGAGGACATGATGCGTGAAGTGCGGCGCGGCCAGCGGATGACCTTGTATGTCGATCTGGACGTGCCCGAAGCACCAGGACATCGCGTCACAATTGCCGCAACGCATCTCGAAAACCGGACCCGGCCAAAAAACCGGCGCAAACAATTGGAGCAGCTATTGAAAGACATGCGTGGCGTGCCGAATCCAGTGATCATAGCCGGGGACATGAATACTACCGGATCGGATTCGACGCCGACAAGCGTGGAGAACATGTTGTATAAGCGCTACGGAGACGTGGATTTCTGGGCCACAAAAGGTATTCAATTGACCGGGATAGGCCTGATATACACGGGCGCCAAAACTGTTCGAAACGTCGCTGGCTTTGAATACCGTGTTGATCCTACGGCCGCCAATATCCCCGGCGCCTCGCCCAATTTAGAGCGCGGCTTCTTCAGCACTCTGGAGAAATTTCGATCTGTCGACGGAAAGACGATCGATTTTCGCGGCGTTGAGACACGTACCACTAATGGAACCGCTGGGACGCTGGCAGATTCAAATCAGCGGCAGAGCATGGGATTCACACCCACGTATGTGACCGAGCTAATTTGGGGAAACGTGGGAGTCGCCCGATTCAAGCTCGATTGGATCTTCGTTAAGTCCAATACAAAAGAACCTCGCGATACTAGCGGATCATACTTGTTTGCACCACATTTCCCGCGAACACTAAGTGACCTGAATAATTGCCTGCCGGAGCCGATTTCTGATCATAGTCCAATTACGGTAGACCTGCCGTTCCGTGAACCAAGCGGACTGAGGACGAAAGCCGAAGCAAATGAAGGCCAGCCTGATGGCCGCCCTACCTGTTTACCCGTGAAATCGTAACGGGACCGAGCAGGCCGGATTCGAGCAGGGGCGAATCCTTCGTGTAGGGGCGATAGTCGGTCCAGGTGTATTGTTTCGTCACGTTCGGCTGCTGATCGCCGATGATGCGATTCGGCCAGAGATTCGTGATTTTGATTTCGATGTGGTTTGGGCCAGGCTTCAGAACCCCGGTCACGTCGGCCTCGAAAGGTGGCTTCCAGAGAATGCCGCCGGTGGGTTTGCCATTCACCGAGAGCTCGGCAATTTCTTTGACAGTTCCGAGATCGAAACGCAGGTTGCCGCCCGAGGCGAACCACTCTTTCGGCGCGTTCACTTCTTTCGTATAGGTGGCGGTTCCCGAGAAGTACTTCACGCCTTCGTCGGCGGAAGTGGTCCATGATGCGAGCTTGTCCAGCGTGATCTGCGGCGGCACGCCCCAGTTCGGCGGAAACATTATTTGCCAGGGACCTTCGAGCTCCGTGAGTTGCGTGCTCACTGGACGCGGCAGGGTACGCGACGGGCTGGTAGCCGGATGGCGGAACACAACAAATACTGATCCGTCCGGATCCAGATGCAGCGGAACGGTGGTGCGTCCGTTTTCGATTTTGTATGCGGCGGACTCGATCGCGCCGGTATCGGGATGCCAAAGCTCGGCCGCCCTGCCGTCCACACGAAAGCGAGTCTCCACATCTTCGGTGCGCGTTTTCTGATTCGCGACGAAGTAGACGTCGAAATCGGGAAGGTGACGATGTATCCACACCAACTCGGTATCGATGTACGGGCGGTTGTACTCGAAGTCGGGCGCGAGCTTCTCAAGGTCGAAAATTTCCTGAACGGTTCGACCCGAATACAGCTTGCCCTTGCCGAAGGCGTGCTCCGTGATGCTCTTGCCGTCGATGTCACCCCAGACTTCATTCGCGATGTTGCGGATTTCGACGTCGCCTTCCGGATAATCAGCGAGGCTTGGCGAATGCAAGGGCCGAGGAGCAATCACAACTGCGCCTGCCTGCACGAGATCACGAATTTTACGGACCATGCCCAGAGTCAGCCGGTCGATGTCGTTCGGGATCACTAGCGCGCGATAGCTCATGCCATCCGGAAGCGTAAGCCGCCCACCGGCAACGGACATGCGGTTCAGCAAGATATCGGCGTTCACGTAATCGTAGCTGTAGCCAGCAGGCGGGGTGGGCCGCACGTCTTTCCAAAAGGGAACCGTTGCGGGAGCGCCTTCGCCGTAGAAGTACGCGAGATCGGCGACGTATTGTCCCTGCTGAAGCAGATGTGAACAGCGCGCGAGATACGTGTTCCAGGCGACCGCCTGCTCGGCCCAGGTATTATTGCGCGTATAGTGCTGGCCGAACATCCAGAGCGTGATGCCGGGCTTATGCGCGTCATCAACGAACGGCTGATGGTCGGAGGTGTGAAAGACGATGCGATTCACGCCCATCGCCAGATGCCGGTCCGCCTGGGGTTTTAGATAAAAGGGCGATTGTCCCCAGGCGGGAATGAACGGCATCGAGGTGAAGGACTCGGTCGCGACAATTGACTTGCCGTAGATGTGAGCTGCGGATGCGGCTTCGTGAACATCGGCGTCGTGGCTCGGCGTATCGTTCTGGCCCGGCAAAGGCGTCCAGAACTCTCCCATTGGGATATCGACTTGCCCTTTGTTCAGAAGTCCGTCACCGTTGGTAGGCAGGTCGGTCCCCATCGCTTCGGCATAGAGTCCGACTCCTTTGGTGTGAAAGTACTCGGTCGCATTCGCGTAGTGATTATCGGCGAGCAGGTCGGCGAGAGTGCGACGGAAATCCCAGAGAAAGCGCTCGCTTACCTCGGCGCTTTCCACGATGCGCCCGGTCAGAACCGGAAGATACGGCGTGAGGTCATAGCCGCGGCGCTTGCGAAATTCGCTGATGAGATCCTCAGTCCAGTTCTCTTCGCCCGCCTCCCAACTATCCATCAGGAAATAACGAAAGCTCTTGCCGAAATACGGTCCCAGCGCTCCGGAGATCATGCCGACATACGTGCGGAGATAGGAGGCAACGTCCTTTCGGCTAAGCTTGTCGACTTCAAGACCCGTCGCTTCGGGAGTTGCTGGATGGTTCTTCTCGCCGGTTAACGAGTAGCCCATGCGCAGGATGACCCAGTGGCCTGGCGGGACGTTCCAGTCGAGCGTGCCGTCTGATCGCATTTTCGAGGTGAGGTCGATCACGACCTGGCGCGCGATGGCCTCATTTGAGGGCACCACCGGAGTGGCGGGCCCCTCAGAGCCAAGAAGCGTTCCGAAGCTGACCTTGTCTTCCCAGAAGTTCACGCGCGGGCTGGCCGAGATATTGATCTCCGCAATTCGAAGATTGCGCGAAGACGGGATGCCGAACATCGCCAGGATCGGATTCGGCGGAGGAGGCACGAGCAGCAGGCGATACAGTTTCGCCGTGGTTTCTGGAAACGAGTAGGTGCGGGCCGGGAAGGGACCCTGTACGGGACCCTGCAGGTTCACGAGCGTTACCCAGTTATTGCCGTCCTGGTTCGCCTGAAACTCGCCTTGCGGAAGGCTGGGCTCAAACGGAAATTCTGCATTGCCGAAGACGAGCGAGAGGGCTTGGGCTCTAAGGGGCTGAGGAAAATCGAACTGGATCCACGCGTTTTTCGAATCGGCCGGGAAAGGCAGCGGGATCGGCTTGCCGAAATTTCCGTCCATAAGGCTCGCCGAATCGATGTTGCCGGCGCTGGAAGTCACAACCGGATGAAGGTCGGCCATGCGAGTCTCCGGTTCAGGCAAGTGAAAGGCGACAACGGCGGTATCAGCATAAAACGTGGGATTTTGGGTGGGCGGCTGCGGAGCATTCGGCGTAGGCGCAGTAACCGTTGCCTGCTTGGCTCCAGGCAGCCCCTTGATCTCGGGAACCTCGAACGACGGTGGCGCGGGAATGTCCTGAAATTTTCCGTTAATGGATGGTGGATTCGCGAGCTGAGCCGAGAACGTGCGCGGTCCTTCGACTCGCGTTTCACTCCACACAAACTTCTTCATGCATTCCTGCGGCTTCACCCATGGGCCGGCGGTTTCGCTCCAGCCTCCCGAGGCGGCCATCGACATCTCGAGCCCCAGGCGGTCGGCTTCGGCGGCTGCGTGGCGGAAAGCATCTTTCCAGTCGGACGTCATCCAGACCAGGCGCTTCTCGGTGAACTGTGGGATCGCGAGGCCGCCGTCGAACATCTGCATACCGCCGATTCCGACCCGCTTCATCCATTCGAGATCCGCGGTAATTCCTTCTTTCGTGACATTGCCGTTCATCCAGTGCCACCAGACGCGCGGCTTCGCGGAATCCGGCGGAGTTTTGAAGCCTTTCTCCAGATCGTCGCCCGGCAATTGAGCAAGCAGGCAAACGGCACCGAGCAATCCGCCGGCAAGCACGAATTTCAACGAAGTTTTCATTTGCGAGCTTTAATTTGCGTGTCCCAAAGGAACATCGAAACGATAGCGGCCGGACTCGACCTGAGTTTTTGAACCGTCCGGCAAGTAAACATCGGCAGACATCCCGGGCGGTAGTTCGAGGTTCATCTGAAACGAACCCTGATCTGCGTGCCACGTTACGGAGACAGGTCCGCGCAATGCGTTCCAGAATGCCGAAACGTCTTTCAGGTCCCCTAAGGGCTGCGGATGAATAACGATATGCCGTAGGCCGGGTGAATTGTTGTCAGGGCGAACGCCGGCGAGGCCGGCAAAAAACCACTCGTCGATGTGCCCGAGCATCAGGTGATTTTGGGAACTGTTTGGATCGGCGTCCCACGCTTCGGTGAGCGAAGTGGCTCCGGCCGCGAGCTGTGCCGCGTAGCTTGGTGCAGTTGTTTGAACCGCCATGTCATAGATGACGTCGCTTCTTCCGGCATTCAACAACGCTTCGATCACATATCTATAGCCAATGTCCCCCGCAGTGGTGTGATTCCCTGCGCGGCGAATGTCCGCAATGAGGTTGGAAATTAAAGCGGTGCTAGCAGATGCGGGCGCAAGACCGATTACCGACGGCATCGCGAGCGCCGTTTGGCTCCCGGTGGCGTAACTGCTTTCGCGCGGCCTGGAGAACGCTTTCTGAAAGGCGGCCGCTTCTGACGCGAGCTCGGCTCCAAAGGTTTTCGCGTCGTCATCGCGGCCCAACAGTCGTGCGGCTTGCCCGAGTATCTGTAGATCTCTGATCCAGGTTGCCGTACCGGTGAGGCCAAGCGGCGTGAGTTTCGATGGGCCCGGCGGTCCGGGCGCGATGTCGTACCAGTCGCCCAAGCCAAAGAGCAACAACCCGTCCTTTGCCTTGGAGCGAAGGTAAGTATTGTAACTTGTCATCGTCCGGTAACTGGAAGCGAGCGGCTGGCGGTCTCCGTACCATTGCCACGCGAGCCAAGGCAACATAATTGCGGCGCTGCCCCATTCCGGGGAATCTCGGAAACCGCCGGAAAATTCGACATATTCAGGAGCGATACCGGGTATTTGTCCGTCGATCGTCTGGGCTTCGCGAATATCGCGAATCATCTTCGGGAGAAACGTTCGAAGGTCCCAGTTATACAAGAGCGAAGGCCCCATCAAATAGGTCTGTTCGAGCCAGCCCAGTTTTTCGCGATGCGGACAATCGGTCAACACATGTTGCAAATTGCTCTTGATCGCAGCGCCGATGAGCGCATGAATGCGGTTCAGCAGATCATTCGACGACGAAAAGCGGCCTGTGTTTTCGACATCGAGATAAACGAATTGGCCCTGCAGGCGGTGCAGAATCGGAACGTTCGGCGCGGCAGGAGCGGACTCGGGCCGGGCGCCTGCTACCGCTACATAGCGAAATCCATAGTAGGAGAAGCGGGGGGACCACGTCTCCCTATCAGATCCTCTTAGCGTATAAGTGAAATAGTTCGGCCCTCCCGAAGATGCCTGACTTACTAAACCCGAACTGTCGAGTAACTCTCCGCACTCGAGACGCACCTGGGCCCCAGCCGGACCACTTACCGTGATTCGGGGCCAGCCCGCGAAATTCTGGCCGAGATCGTAGACGAAAACGTTTGGCTTCGGCTGCGTGACGCGAACCGGATCAAACATTTGCATCACGCGCGCAGGCGGGCTTATGTCGGATGTGAGGATTCCTCCGGGGGCTTCGACGCCGCTGGCATGCGTCCAACCCGAGTCGTCGAATCCAGGACGGTCCCAGCCCACAGGTTCGAGCCGCGCGTCGAAATCTTCACCGCCGTATATGTCCGAAAACGTGATGGGCCCATCGTGGACGCGCCAGGATCCGTCCGTGCCGGCATCCATGGCGTGCCCGTCTGAGAATTCGACGTGAAGCTGAAGCCATAGACGCGGCACGCCGAACGATCCGGTGTACTTGGAGTAACGGCCGCCGACCACGTTGTAGAAACCGTTGCCGAGCATGACAGCGAATGCATTTGGTCCGGCTTTGAGAAGCGGCGTAACGTCATAGGATTCGTAGAGAACCGTGTCGCGGTAATTCGTCCACGCCGGCGCGAGAACGTTGTCGCCGACTTTCGCGCCGTTGATTCGCAGTTCGTGAAAACCAAGCCCGGAAATGAGAACGATTACCCGCCCTAGTGAACGATCAAGCGTAACCTCGTGCCGAAATAAAGGCATCGGACCGGAACGAAGAGCGTAGCTTGCCGGAGCGATCCAGTTCCCTTTGCGGTCCGCGGGATCGACGAGTGCCATGGTCCATTGAGCGGCCTCGCTCCATGTAGACACAGCGCCGGTGACCGACCAGACACGCACTTTCCACCAAACGTGCTGAAAAGAATGCAGAGGCGCACCATCGTATGGAATCCAGGTTGTTTCTTGAGACGCAACGCGCTCTGTGCTCCAAAGGTCGCCGACATCGGAATCGAGCTTCGCGCGTGTGCTCGCCGCCAGAATTTGATAAGCGATTTGTCGGTCGCCTTGCCGGTCGGATTTGAGCTTCCAGCTTATTCTCGGATGAGCTGAATCGACGCCGAGCGGATCGGCGCGGGCCTCGCACTCCAACCGGTACGGCGAGAGATCGGCTGCGGAGGCAAGCATGGGGCCGAGGAGAGTAAGTAGTAGACGACAGGCTGAGCAGCCGGACATGCCCGTCATGCCCCGAGGGCACCCAGATCTGGCGATCCGCCCCACTTCTCACGCATAGGAGGAGATGCTTGACGCATTGAGGGGAGCGCGTTCGGCTGAGATCCGCTCCAGGTACCCGCTACTGAGGAACGCCTCCATCGGATCCTCGGGAAGACCTTTCGCTCGCCGCCATTCCCGTATCGCCGGACGCACGTCGGTAGCGAACGCATCCTGCAGACAGGATTCGGCTCGGATCAGGTCTGATGTTCTTTGCGCTTTGGCCAGCCGCTCATAGTCGACCAGGGCCGCTTTAGAGAAAAGCGCCTGGGCCATGATGACCGTCTGGATCATGGCCTCGATCTTTCCTTTCAGATTGTGGCTTTGATCGATCATGTAGGCGATATCCGCGCGCCCTTCGGTCTCCCACTCAAAGAGAAGGATCTCGTGAAAGATGCGAAAGACCTGGTAAGGATCGATGGAGCCCATGGTCAGGTCGTCGTCGGCGTAGCGCCGGTCGTTGAAATGGAAGCCGCCGAGCATGTTCTCGGAAAGAAGCCAGGCGACGATCTGCTCGATATTCTGCGAGCTGTAGTGATGGCCTGTATCGACCAGCACCTTGGCTTGCGGGCCCGCAGCGCGAGCCAGAAGCAGCGCCATGGCCCAGTCGGCAATATCGCTGTGATAAAAAGCCGGCTCGAACGGTTTGTATTCTACGAGCATCCGCTGGCCTGGCGAAAGCTCGCCATGCGTGGTTCTGAGGCACTCTTCAAACCACAACTTCCGCTGCCGCATGTGCGCCGTGCCCGGGTAATTCGAGCCGTCAGTGAACCAGAACGAGATGTCGCGAGAGCGTAATTCCCTGGCGATCTCAATGCTCAGCTTCGCGTGCTCAAGGGCCGCCGAGCGAACCGTTCTATCCGGATTCCCAAAGGACCCGTATTTGTAAACCTGGTCTTGAAAGAGATTCGGGTTGATCGAACCCGGCCGCACACCGTAGCGATCGGCCAATACCTTGACGTCCCGGACATCATCCGCGCCATTTGGAAGGTCCCACAGCACATGAAGGGCGATCGTAGGACAGACACCAGTCAAGGCATGCACCTGACCCGCGTCGCTGAACTTATGTTCGGTCGTAACCGCGGCGCCAGGCTGAATGAACTTCCCGAAACGCGTGCCGGTATTGGCAAAGCCCCAGGAGGGGATTTCGATGCGGAACGTGTCCAGCGCCCTGAACACAACATCCGCGAGCTTTTGATCTATCGCCATTGGCTTTGATTAACGATCATGGTAGACCGCAAACTGCGGTGTCCGCCTCTTTTTTCCGCAGACGACTGATTTTTCGCAGTGCGAAAACTGGAGGGGAAGTCCGTGAATAGCGTTTTGGCTGTTGATTCGGAAACTTAGCCCTCTGTCTTCGGCTAAGGGTGCGTTACACGCAGGGCTGTCGTTTCTATCCCGGTTTCGTACTGCAGAAGATTCGTGATATGATCCGGCGAAAATCTTCCAGTCGAGGCGCTTATGAATTCCACGGCTCCGTCGCGCGATCCTTACCTGGTTAAATCCGTCATTCACTCCTCGCAGCTACTGTCCGCATTTCGAATGTCAGGAGAAGTGTTGTCTCTTCGCGAAGTATCGCTGAGAAGCGGCCTGCCGAAGACTATGGTTTTTCGCTTGCTGTACACGCTGGAGAAGTGCGGCATGGTCGAGAAACTAGGGGAGAACCAGTATCAGTCCTGCATGCGCCCCTTCAAACAAAAGCTTCACCGGGTCGGTTATGCAGCGCAAGGAACGGATTATCAATTTTCGAAAGAGGTATCGGAGAGCATTCAACGGGCGGCACGCGTGGAAGGTATAGAGCTGATCTCGGTTGACAATCGCTACAATGCGAAAATCGCCCAGAGAAACGCGGACCTGCTCGTCCGCGAACGAGTCGACCTGGTGATCGAGTTCCAGACAGATGAGAACGTCGCGCCCATCGTAGCGGCAAAGTACCGAGAGGCAGATATTCCGCTGATTGCGATTGAGATCCCGCACCCCGGGGCTACGTATTTCGGGGCAAACAATTACGAAGCCGGGCTGATTGGCGGACGCTGTCTGGGACGCTGGGCAAAACAACACTGGCAAGCCGACGTGAACGAGATCCTGATGTTCGAACTGCCGCGGGCCGGCAGCTTGCCAAAGATGCGCATCACCGGGATGCTGGTGGGAATGAAGGAGGTTCTTCCCAGTCTCGAGAAATGCCGGGTGACGTTCATCGATGGCGACGGCACATTCAAGGAGAGTTTGGAGGCGATGCGGCGGCATCTGCGGGCGAACCGGAGCGGGCGCGTGCTGGTGGGAGCAATTAACGATGCGAGCGCGCTCGGCGCGCTGCGCGCTTTTCAGGAAGCCGGTCGGCCGGAGCTATGCGCCATTATGGGGCAGAATGCTTCCCCGGAAGCGCGCGCAGAACTGCGCCAGTCTGGTACCAGGCTGATCGGCTCGGTTGCGTTCTTTCCTGAAAAATACGGCGATAACCTGATTCAGGTCGCGCTCGATATCTTGAACCGGCGGCCGGTTCCTCCAGCGGTGTTTGTCAAGCACCAGATCATTACTCCCGAGACCGTCAATCATTACTATCCAAACGATCAACTTTTGCAGCCGACGGCTTGAATGGTCCGACCAATGTTGTTTCGTTTAACTAGACGCGCTCTTGTTCTGCTGGCATCGGCAATGCCGGCTATGGCGGCAGATGCTGATCTGATTCTGTACGGCGGGAAAATTGTGACAGACGATCGAACTTTTTCGATTCAGGAAGCTGTCGCAATCCGCAACGGAAGAATCGTCGATCTTGGCGCGAGCGCCGGCATCCTATCGCACAATCGCGGTCCGAAGACGCGAACGATAGATCTCAAGGGCCACACTGTTCTGCCCGGTTTGATCGATTCCCACGTACACGCTCTATCGGCAGGTTTGAGCGAATACCGGACGCCGCTTCCGCGGTTGCACTCTTTTGCCGATATCCAGCAGTATCTTCGCGAGCAAGCGGCGAAGGTTCCAAAGGGCCAGTGGATCGTCGTATCCCGCACTTTTCCGACTCGTCTACGCGAGATGCGGATGCCGACCAAGGACGTGCTTGACGTCATCGCCGATCACCCTGTTCTGTTCGATGCAAGCTACGTCTCGGTTGTGAACAGCTATGCGCTCAAGATGAATGGCATTACGCGAAGCACGCCCGACCCCCCGGGCGGCGAAATCGGCAAAGCGAAAGACGGCGAGCCGAACGGGATTCTGCGGAATGCCCTGTCGGTAATCAAAGACGCACCCGATACCGAGCACTCCCAGCAATTCACGGAGCAGGAAAAGCTGGATGCGCTTCAACAGATGTTGAGACGTTACGTGGCAGCAGGCTTGACCACCATAGGGGATCGCGCCGTAGTCAAGGAAGACCTCAATCTCTACCAGAAGCTGAAGGCGCAGCATCGCTTGCCTCTTCGCTGCGTATTGACGTGGAGAATGCCGACAAAGGCATCTGCCGATCAGCTGGTTTCCGATATCAGAAATTCGCCGTGGGTCACTAACAAAGGAGATGACTGGCTGAAGTTCGGAAGCTTTAAGGTGACGCTCGATGGAGGCATGACGATCGGCACTGCGTATCAACGCCAGCCTTACGGTCCGTTCGGCGCTCAGCTCTACGGGGAAGCCAATCCCGAGAATCGTGGACAACTGTTTGTTTCTCCCGACAAACTGCTCACGATCATGCGCGCGGCGCGAGACAAAGGCTGGCAACTGACCGCTCACGCTCAGGGCGGAGGTGCTGTCGACACTCTACTCGATACTTTTGAAAAACTGAATCGAGAACGCCCCATTGCACCGACCCGCTCGCTGCTGATCCACGCCAGCTTTCAATCTCAGCAGGCGATTGTCCGCATGAAGGACATGGGAATCTTGGGCGATGTCCAGCCGGTCTGGTTGTATTTCGATGGTCCCGCTCTCGAGAAGGTATTCGGTCATGACGGTTTGCGCTATTTCATTCCACTCCGGTCCTACCGCGATTCCGGTATTATTCTGGCCGGCGGGAGTGATCACATGACCGGCTTCGATAAGAATGAAGCCACAAACCCTTACAACCCCTTCCTGAGTATGTGGATCGCCGCCACCCGCACGATGAACAACGGAGCAGTTCTGTATCCCGAGGAGCGCCTGTCCCGGCAAGAAGCACTCGAGATGTATACGGAGTGGCCGGCTTACATGCAATTCAACGAAGCCAATCGAGGTTCCCTGGAGCGGGGGAAATTGGCCGATTTAGTTGAAATCGATCGGGACTACCTGACGTGTCCGGAAGACGAGATCAAGGACATCCAACCAGTAAGGACCATTGTGAGTGGAAAGGTTGTCTATTCCGCCGACGGCAGCGTCTCAAAAAAGCAGGCGAAAGCGCCTGCTCCACATCGAACAGACCAAGAGTCTGCCCCGCCCCACTAAATCTAGTCAAACATTCCTTCAAACAGAGGCGAGCTCAGGTATCTCTCGCCCGCATCAGGCAGGACAACTACAATCGTTTTCCCGGCCATCTCCTTCTCGTGAGCGACACGAACGGCCGCAGCAACCGCCGCCCCGCAGGAGATTCCGGAAAGAATCCCTTCTTCCCGCGCCAGCCTGCGGGCCATCTCGATCGATTCTTCGCTGCTAACGGGTTCCACGCGGTCCACGATTGACAGATCCAGATTTTTCGGTATGAAGCCTGCACCAAGGCCTTGAATGGAATGAGGGCCGGGCGTCAACTCTTTATGATGCAGCGCCTGCGCGATGACCGGGCTAGTGGAAGGTTCGACGGCGACGGAGATGAGCGGATGCTTCTTTTCTTTCTTTATGTACCTCGATACGCCTGTGATCGTGCCGCCCGTGCCAACTCCCGAAACGAGAACGTCAACCTTGCCTTCCGTGTCTTCCCAGATCTCCGGGCCGGTGGTTTGAAAGTGGATGCGGGGGTTCGCCGGGTTATTGAACTGCTGAGGTAAGAAAAACCGTTTGGGATCAGAGGCCACGATCTCCTCGGCTTTCGCGATGGCGATTTTCATGCCCTTCGAGCCTTCGGTCAATACGAGATTTGCACCGAGAACCTTAAGGACTTTTCGCCTCTCGAGCGACATCGTGTCCGGCATAACGAGCGTGACCGGATATCCGCGCGCAGCGGCAACAAATGCCAGCGCAATTCCGGTATTCCCACTGGTTGGCTCAACGATCTCTTTTCCTGGCTTGAGCAGGCCCCGCTCTTCCGCGTCCCACACCATCGAAGCGCCGATGCGGCACTTCACGGAGAAAGCGGGGTTGCGGCCTTCTATCTTCGCCAGCACAGTCGCTTTCGTTCCGTTTACTACGCGGTTCAATTTGACCAGTGGCGTCCGCCCAATGCTGAACGAATTATCCTGATAAACCAAATTGGTTCCTTTCAGATCTCCCAGTTGGGGACATACTCGGTATGCTTTTGGTGCCAGTCGCGAGCCAGTTCGGCGAAACTGGTACGGTCGAGGACATCGGAAACCGCCAGATCCACTCGCTGCCAGATATCGGCAAACGGATCGTCGTTCGCCTGGCGAGAGGCGCTCTTCAGATTCTCGACAGCCCGAAGCACCTCGCCAACCGTTATGGAATCGGGCGCCCTGGCGAGCAGGTATCCGCCTTCTGCGCCACGCCGCGAGTCCACGAAGCCATTCTGCTTTAGGCCGGCGAGAATGAGTTCGAGGAATTTCTGAGGGATCTTTTGACGCTTGGCGATATCGGCGATCTTTATGGGCGTCATCGCCGCGCCTTGCGTAACCAGGTATTGAGAAGCGAGGTCGAACACTGCCTTTAAGGCGTATTCGCTCTTCACCGAGATGTTCATCCGTTTTCCATTAATGATTCTAATCCCAGATGTCGATCTAAATGATTGATAAGAGACGCAGGCCCATGCGCTGCCGGTCTTGGCATTAAGATGGGTGTTGCGCGGAGACGCTATTAACGGAGCAAACTTGTCCCGACAATTATTCGGAACCGACGGCATTCGCGGCGTAGCCGGCGAGCCGCCTCTCGACGCCCGGACGCCGTACGCTTTGGGTGTTGCTCTTGGCCGTTGGGCTCGCGATTTCCCCCTCAAGAGCAATAGCGGCCCGGAAGTTCTGATCGGCATGGATACTCGCGAGAGCGGTCCGTGGCTGGCCGAGCAAGTCACCGGAGGACTTGCAGAGAGCGGCGTCGCGACTCGCTTTGCCGGAGTGATCACGACGCCCGGTATCGCTTACCTAACCCGGACGGGACCATTCTCGGCCGGAGTTATGATCTCGGCTTCTCACAATCCTTACTACGACAACGGTCTGAAGGTGATCAGCCATTCCGGATACAAGCTGGCGGACGCAGTCGAATTGGAGCTCGAGCAATCGATTATGTCTTGGCTCGCCGGGAACCAGGAAACTCATCCCAAAACTCCAGCCGTGGATCCCGCGTTGGACAATATCTACACGGATTACCTCGCGGGAACAGTGTCAGGGACCTTTCCGTTCCATGTTGCGATTGATTGCGCGAACGGCTCCGCGACCCAGGTTGCCCCCGCTCTGTTCGAGCGCCTGGGAGCGGACGTCGAATGGATCGCCGTAGCGCCGGACGGGCGGAACATTAATCTGAATTGCGGTTCGCTCTACCTGGAAAGCCTCCAGCGGAGGGTCATAGAGACCGGAGCGGATCTGGGCGTTGCGTTCGACGGCGATGCCGACCGCGCGCTGTTTATTTCCAGCACAGGAAAGATCGTCGATGGTGACGCTGTTCTGTTTCTGGCGGGTTCTGCGATGAAAGCAGCGGGGAGATTGCCTGGCGACATCATTGTGGCGACCGTGATGTCGAATCTCGGACTGGAAAAAGCTCTCGAGGCGCGCGGCATCACGATGCTGCGAACACCGGTCGGCGACAAGTATGTCTTGGAGGAAATGCTGAGACGCGGCGCGGTCCTGGGCGGCGAACAATCGGGGCACGTGATCTTTTCCGAATATGCGACGACCGGTGACGGCCTTCTGACAGCGTTGCGCGTGTTGGAGATTCTTCGCGATTCCGGCCAGACGCTCGATGAGCTGTCCGATGAAGTCAAGAAATTCCCGCAGAAGCTGGTCAATGTGCGCGTGAAGAACAAACGGCCGTTAGCAGAGCTCGACGCCGTGCAAGCCGAAATCCAGGCAGCGGAAGACGCTTTTCATGGCAGCGGACGCGTGGTTGTTCGCTTTTCGGGGACCGAACCGTTAGCGCGCGTGATGATCGAAGCCGAATCACACGACGATGTCGAAAAGTGGACCGGGCGCATTGCGGATGCGATCCGGGCAGAGCTAGGCTCCGGAATGCCGGCTTAGCGATAAGCGATTACGCGCACGACTCTCAGCTAGACTAAATACATTACCCCACTCCAATCGGAGGATTCATGCGCACTCTCTTTATCTGTGCCGCCCTACTTACGGCGATTTCGGCGCTTCAGGCGTCCAATGCGCCGGCCGTTCCAACGTACACCCGTGACATTGCCCCGATTCTTCAACAGAATTGCCAGGGCTGCCATCGGCCCGGCGAGGCAGGACCGATGCCGTTGCTCACCTATAAACAGGTACGACCTTATGCAGCAGCCATCAAGGAGGCGGTGGCGTTGCGGAAAATGCCGCCATGGTTCGCCGACCCTCACTACGGCAAGTTTTCCAATGATCGTTCGATGCCGCAGCGCAATATCGATACACTCGTTGCCTGGGTGAAGAACGGAGCGCCGGAGGGCGATCCGAAGGACCTGCTGAAGCCCGCAGCATTTCTGGACGGTTGGAATATACGCAAACCGGACGTCGTTCTCGAGATGCCCGCCGCTTTCGACGTACCCGCGAGAGGCACGCTGGAGTATCAGTACATCCTCATCCCGCTGCACTTCAAACAAGACACCTGGGTTCAGATGGCCGAAGTGCGGCCTGGAGACCGCACCGTGGTTCATCATGTGATCGCCTGGGTGCGGCCTCCCGACTCGAAGTGGATGGAGGGGATACGCGAAGGAGTGCCGTTTGTACCGAAGAATAATGGCGAGGAATCCAAGAAGCGCGATGCTGATTTTCTTGTCGGGTACGCGCCCGGCATGCCACCGGCGGCGCTCTCCAACGGCCGGGCCAAGCTGATCCGCGCAGGGTCCGACATTATTTTTGAGATGCACTACACCACCAGCGGAAAGGCGGCGATCGACCGGAGCAAGATCGGTTTGACGTTCGCCAAGGCGCCGGTCAAGGAACGGATCGTCACGCTGGCGGCGAGCAACGATGAGTTTGTCATCCCTCCCGGCGTGCCCGACTATCGCGTAGACGCCGAATTTGAATTTGCCAAGGACACGCGCATCATCGACCTGATGCCGCACATGCATCTGCGCGGCAAAGATTTCGAGTTCAAGACGGTGTATCCAACCGGCGAAACGCAAACGCTGCTGCGCGTCCCGAATTACAGCTTCTCCTGGCAGCTCGTCTACTATTCCGCTTCGGACATTCTCATTCCGAAGGGCACGAAGCTGCATTGCACGGCGCACTTCGACAACTCGGCAAACAACCGCTGGAATCCCGATCCGAGTAAGGAGATTCGCTGGGGCGAACAGAGCTGGGATGAGATGATGATCGGCTTCTTCGATGTCGCCATTCCGAAAGATATGGACATCAAAGAGCTGTTCCCCGAGAAGAAACAAACAGAAACGGCGGCGGTTCCTCCAAAGAAGGCCGGGCGGTAGCCCGAGTACCTGTGTGTTGCCGCGTCACCACAAAAAAGGCGCCCTGCCAATGCAAGGGCGCCTCTCTCTTTTGCCGGCTCGCCGGCTTAGACGTGCTTTTCCAGCATTTTCTGAAACTCGGGCTTGCCGATCGCTCCGACCTTCTGCTCCACAATCTGCCCGCTCTTAAACAAAAGAACCGTGGGAATACCGCGAATCCCGTAACGATAAGCGGTCTGCTGATTCGCATCCACGTCCAGTTTGCCCACCTTTAGCTTACCGGCGTACTCGGTTGCGACCTGGTCGACGGTCGGTCCCATCATGCGGCAGGGTCCACACCACTCCGCCCAAAAGTCCACCAGGACGGGCACGTCCGAATTTAGGACGTCTTTGTCAAACGAGTCATCAGTAAAGGTAAGCGTATCGTTGCCTGCCATTTAAATCTCCTGTTAATTGATGAAGTATACCCATGTTTTGATTCATCTCGCCCCGTCTGGCGGATTTCCCAGCCGTAACGCAATTGGCTGCTAGGCTACACTGAGGGGCAGATATTTACACTCTTTCTTCTAGGGTTGCTTTTATTCGCCGTACCGTCGTTTTCCTAGTTTCCACGCTGCTCTTTGTCCCTACCCTGGCCCTCGCACCAGCTTCGGGCAGCGCTCCGGCGGCCCCGCAAAACGACTCCACAGAGAGCCAGTTCAGTGTCAGCCTGACGCTGTTTTCCACGTTGGCGGCCATCAATGCTGCGGGATACGACGCCGGGCTCGACTCACCATTAAACCAAAAGTTTAAGGTCCGGACTCAGATCCGCGATGCTCTTGCCGGACGAACCATTCCCTGCCTCCCGGAACTCAAAACCTTCTACCAGGAACACAAGAAGCCATCGGAAAGCGCCGATCTGGGTCAGTATATTTCGTTTGCCCTGATAGCCGGCGATGCTCCCAAATTCGAGCTGCCGTCCGGTGACGTACCTCCCGACGTGGAACCGCTGCGCGCCTTCAGCGAGTTGCTGGCGCGATTCTACAAGGAAGCGAATCTGGAGGATCTCTGGAATCGGTCTCAGGCGGCCTACCGCGCTGCTATGGCTGAATACCAGGACACGGTGATCGGAACCTTATTCGAAGCCAATGGATATTTGCGCAATCCCTCGGGGTACCTGGGCAGGCGATTCCAGATTTACCTTGATCTACTCGGCGCGCCCGACCAGGTGCAGGTTCGCAGTTACCGGGCTGATTACTACATCGTGATCACCCCCACCAGCAGCCCGGCGGTCGATCAGATTCGAGATGCATACCTGGCGTACCTGCTGGATCCGCTTTCGTTTAAGTACACGGAGGCGATCAAGCAGAAGAAGCCGCTCGAGAAGTTCGCACAGGACGCGCCAGCACTCGACCTGGCGTATAAGGACGATTTCTCGCTGCTTGTGACAAAGTGCCTCATCAAAGCCATCGACAGCAGGCTCATGCACGCGACCACCGAACAGAAACAGGCTTTCGTTGATGAGGCGGTACGGGAAGGCTTCATTCTGACGGCCGCGTTTGCCGAGTTGCTGCCCGTGTATGAGAAACAGCCGGACGCGTTCCGTATTTACTATCCCGACCTGATAGCGGCTGTGGACTTACACAAGGAGCAGAAACGTCTCAAGAACGTGCAGTTCGCGCAGACGCTTCCGGAGCGGGTCGTCGCGCCGCCCGCAAAGCTCCAGCTCGAGCCCGCAGAAGCCTCGTTACAATCCGCTGAAGGGCTCTACGAGCAGGGAAATTACGAGGCTGCGCTCAAGGTGTTCAAAAAGGTGTTCGGAGAAACCACGGACAAGTCGATGCAAGGGCGGGCATATTATGGACTCGCTCGCATTGCGGTTCGCGAGAATCGAAAGGATGAAGCGGTGGAGTTGTTTCAGCGAACGGCGGACTCCAACCCGAACCCGGCGATTACCGCCTGGGCACACGTTTATCTAGGCAGGCTGGCTCTCGCCGCCGGCGATCCCGGCAAAGCCACCGCACAGTTCAAGCTGGCGCTGGCAATGAACGGCGCATCGGCCATGGCCAGAGAGGCTGCCGAAAAAGGATTGCAGACTAGTTCTTCCTCAGGAGAAAAACAGCAATGAACCTACGATTAGCCGCCTTTCTGGCCGCGCTCACCCTGGCCGCCGTCCCTGTTGCAGCCCAACAGGCCGGGCAGCCAAAGGCAAAGTCACAGAAGGAAGTGGACGCCCTGAAGAAAGTTCAGGCGGATGCCCAGGCCCAAAACTACGACCAGGAGATCCAGGACATCAACTTTACCCTCGAAAACTTTGCAGATACCGAGTTCAAAAACATGCTTCTCAACATGGCAATGGAGGCCTCGCAGAAGAAGGGGGATTACGCGAATACGGTCACGTACGGCGAGAAGGTGATTCAGGCGGACCAAAATGATGTAACCGCCCGCGTGACGCTTGCGCAGACTATTTCCAGCCACACCCACGATACGGACTTTGATAAAGATCAGTCGATAAAGAAAATTCAGGACTACGCCAATAAAGCTCTGGAGTTAATGAAGACCAACCCTGCGCCGCCGCAGGGCGTGGATGCGGCTCAGTGGCCGGCTTTCCAGAAGCAGTTAGAAGGCGAAGCGCACGATGCTCTGGCTACTGCCGCTCTTTTGCAAAAGGACTATCTCAAAGCCATTGAAGAGTACAAGGCCGCTTCGGCAGTGTTTCCCAA
The DNA here is from genome assembly GCA_036557345.1 of Bryobacteraceae bacterium. GTDB lineage: Bacteria > Acidobacteriota > Terriglobia > Bryobacterales > Bryobacteraceae > Bog-105. The sequence continues at coordinate 12,783 of DATBHS010000079.1, read as the reverse complement.
TCCGGTGATCCTGGTCCATTTGGGGAAAGCCTATCTGGGCGCCAAGCAGTGGGATGATGCTATCGCCAATGCCGATAAGGTGATTGCGGCTCCGGATGCCTCGGCGCCGGTAAAACAGATCGCTCAACAGCAAAAGAATGACGCAACGAAAATGAAAGGCAGCAAATAGCGCTCGCGGTCCGATGACGCGTGCGGACGATGCGCTCGAGGAGAAAATCGGGTACCGTTTCCGCGATCGGGAACTGCTGGTTCGGGCGTTGACCCACCGCTCCTGGCTCTCCGAGCGCGGCTCTCCCATGCCGGAGAGCGGCGACAACGAACAACTGGAGTACCTTGGCGACGCCATTCTGGGCTTCGTTGTCAGCGAGGCGCTGGTTCTCAAATATCCGTCGGCGCGCGAAGGGCAATTATCGCAGTGGAAGGCGCACCTGGTCAGCTCCGCCTATCTTCACCAGCGCGCGCGGGGCTTGGGGCTTGGTGAGTTCTTACGGCTCGGCAGAGGGGAAGAGCGGAACGGCGGGCGCGAGCGAAAGACTCTGTTAGCGAATGCTTTCGAAGCCCTCATCGCGGCCATGCACCTGGACGGCGGCATCGAAATCGCGCGCAACTTTGTTCACGAGCATGTACTGCGCGGAATGGAAAGCCCGCAGGATGTGGAATCGATCGGCCTTCTCAATCATAAGAGTGTCTTACAGGAATGGACGCAAGCGCTGGGGCTGCCGATCCCGCGCTACTTCACGGTCGCAACGAGTGGGCCGGAGCACGCGAAGATATTTACGGTCGAAGCCAGGGTCGGCGACCGGCTGACCAGCCGCGCGACGGGAACATCAAAAAAAGGTGCCAGCCAGCAGGCCGCTGAGCGGCTCATCGAACAATTGAAGGCTGTTGAGACCGAGAAAACAGCGACGCAAGCAGCGGCAGACATTCTGCCGGAATCAGGAACCTGAACGCTCCCCGCCCTGCTCGTAGCGCGTTAAGAGATCCACGATCTCGGCCAGTTCTCGCCGGAGGTCGTGAAAGAAAGCAGGAGTCGTGGTAAACAACTCCGCCTGTTTGCGATGCGCTGCAGGCTTGGCGACATCCCTTTTCGGTTTCGATTCCAGAACCTTTCTCGCGCCTTCAATCGTGAACCGCCTATCATAGAGCAGGCGCTTGATCTCCAGGACCAGTTCCACGTCTTTGCGCCGGTACAGCCGGTGCCCGGTGCCAGACTTCTTGGGCCCCAGGCTCGCAAATTCGGATTCCCAAAAGCGCAGGACGTATGGCTTGATTCCCGCGAGCTTCGCCACCTCGCCGATCCGAAAATACAGCTTATTCGGAATTTCAGGATCTGCTGCCGCCTTAGGCGCCAAATCTTCCATCTGGATTGGAGGCCGAATCTGAAGCTCATTGTATCGGAGCTTCGCGCGAGTTGCAGCTTCCGGCGGGTTTATGGCGGACTTCCTAACCGCTCCCGTCGGTCGCGGCTCAGTTTCAAGATTGGCGGCTTTACGAAAGTGTATTTTTTGTCCGGAGACATCACTCGACTTGCAGCGTGACAATTACTGTGGCGTGAATATCCAGCGTGCCGGGCTCGATAGGAGTGGGTGCACGCTCCGCCTTCGCCAAACCAGCGAATTGCATCGCCTGGACGGGACGGATTATGGGCGCCTGCTCGGTATCGGCGCGGAGCACGGCAACGACGCGCAGGCTCAAAGCCTTTGCGATCGCCTCTCCGTTGGCGCGAGCTTTCTGTGCTGCTTCCGCGAGTGCCCGGGCGCGCACCGCTGCGTCGTCGCGCAGGCTGAAGGAGACTCCTTCAATGTTGTTAGCGCCGACGGTGGTCGCGGCATCGATGACTTTCCCGGTGATACTGAGGTCGTTTACAGTAACGGAGACGGTGTTCCTCGCCTGATATCCGGTCAGGCGGGGCGCGTGCCCCGGCGAATAGTCGTACTGCGGCGAGATCGAATATCCGGTCGTCGTTACTTCGCCATGCCCCGCCAATGCGCCTTTGATGGAATTCAGGACCGTCGAACTCTGCCTGGCATTCTGAGCGGAAGCCTCTTCGGCTGTGCGCGCGTCGTTCACCACTCCGATCGAGATCTGCGCCCGGTCCGGCTTCGCCGTCACGGTCGCTTCGCCGGAGGCTCGCACAACGTGCGGATTCGACGCTTCTTGCGCAACAATAGTGCACGGGAGCAGAAGAGCCAGAAAAAGCGTCGCCCGCGAGGTCATTCGTTTAACTTATCAGGAATGAGCCCGCGCTTCTCAGCGAGGCGAAGATTCAGCAATGAGCCCGCGCTTCTCAGTGAGGCGAAGATTAAGACGATGCGAAGAGCGCTGCGGTATGCAGTTCCGGCCCTGTGCCTGATTCTCCTCGGCGGGGGAACGTATCTCTTTTGGTACCTGAAAACGCTCGGCCCGCGCGCGAAGGTGCGGGTCGAACGCGCCCTTGAAGACCGCTTCAACGCAGATGTCGAACTGAAGTCGCTGGACATTTCGCTGTTTCCGCGGCCGGCAGTTACGGGAGAGGGGCTTACCATCCGGCATAAGGACTGGAGCGATTCGCAGCCTCTAATCTCGATTGGGAAGTTTCACGCTGCCACCGACTTCTGGACCCTTCTCAATCGCCGCAATCGCGTCGATATCGTTCGACTGGACGGCCTGTCGATCAACGTTCCGCCGCGCGGGCTGTCGCTAAAAAAAGAGGGGGCTCCGCCCAGCCGCGACACGACCCATCTGAAATTCGAGATTAAAACGATCGTCGCGAACGGAACTCTGCTGGAGATCGCCCCGAAAAAGCCGGGAAAGGACCCACTCATTTACGAGATCAAAGAATTGACCCTTCATTCGGTCGGTCCCGCGAAAGCGATGTCCTTCGTCGCGAAGCTGACGAATGCAAAACCACCCGGCCTGATCGATACGACCGGCAACTTCGGTCCCTGGCAGCGCGATGAACCGCGCTCAACACCGGTTTCCGGCGACTATGTGTTTCAAAATGCCGACCTCGGTGTGTTCTCCGGCATTAGCGGCATTCTTTCTTCGAAAGGGAAATATCAGGGCGTACTGGAGCGCATTGAAGTAGACGGCGGGACTAGCGTTCCGGAGTTTGCGCTCAAACGCGGTGGTGACTCTGTCAATCTCGTCACTCAGTTTCATTCCATCGTGGATGGGACTGATGGCGACACGCTGCTTCAACCGGTTGATGCGCATTTCCTGAGTTCCGAGTTTGTCTGCCAAGGCGGTGTGGTCCATCAACCCGGCCCGAAGGGGAAAACCGTCTCGCTCGATGCCGCGTCGAAGCATGCGCGCATAGAAGACATTCTCAACCTGGTGGTCGGCGGGGGCACGCCATTCCTGACCGGCGATGTCAATTTCAAAAGCAAAATCGTGATTCCACCCGGCAATCAGGATGTGATTGACAAGCTGCGTCTCGACGGACAGTTCGCTGTGCTCTCAGCGAAGTTCGCCAGCCGCAAGGTTCAGGAGCGCCTTTTGACGTTAAGCAATCGCGCGCGCGGGATCAGTAAGGAAGAGCAGCAGTCCGGCCAGGGTCCGGACATGGTGGCCTCGGATTTCCGCGGCCGCTTCAAGCTGGAGGATGGCACAGCGCGGTTTTCGCAGTTATCCTTCCGGGTTCCCGGGGCATTGATCAGCCTGGCGGGAGCGTACTGGCTCGAGTCCGGAAAAATCGACATGCACGGAACATTCCGGATGCAGGCTACGCTCTCGCAGACGCAGTCAGGTGTGAAGCAGTTGCTCTTGATGCCGCTGAATAAATTCTTTGAAAAGGACGGGGCCGGTTTTGAGGCTCCTCTCGACATCACAGGCACGAGGGATCGCCCGACGATCGGAATCACGGTACTTCACAAGACGTTCGCCATACACTAAGAGGCGACACTATGAAACTTCCTTGCATGGCAGGTATGGCCGCGCTCCTTCCTTTTCTGTTTGCAGCTCATTCGATAGCGCAACCGGCGCGAATCGAGAAGCAGTCCTTCGGAAAGACGCCGGACGGGGTCGAGGTTTTCCTCTACACGTTAAAGAATGCGTCGGGCATGCAGGTGAAAATCACCAACTTCGGCGGACGGATCACGGCGCTCGAAGCTCCAGACCGCAACAAGAAATTCGATGACGTCGTGCTCGGATTCGACACCGTGGAAAGATACACCGCCGGGCCAGCCGCAGGCGCATACTTCGGCGCGATCATCGGACGTTATGGCAATCGCCTCGCGCACGGCACGTTCACTCTCGACGGACACACGTATAACATCCCGACCAACGAGGGCGCCAACATGCTGCACGGAGGCGTGAGCGGTTTCGATAAAAAAGTGTGGGAGGTAAAAGAGACCTCGAGTCACGGCGAACCGGCACTGGAGCTGCATTACCTGAGCCCCGACGGCCAGGAGGGCTTCCCGGGAAATTTTAATGTGACCGTGCGCTATTCACTCGATAACCGAAACGGCCTCCACATCGACTACACGGCCACGACCGACAAGCCGACGGTGCTGAATTTGACTAATCATTCCTATTTCAATCTCGAAGGGGCAGGCAGCCAGACGGTTCTGAACGAACGGCTCGCAATCGACGCAGACCGCTTCACCCCGGTTGACGCGACGTTGATTCCTACAGGCGCAATCGAGAGCGTGGCCGGCACTCCGCTCGATTTCCGAAAGGCAACTGAGATCGGCTCGCGGATCAATGATAGGAATGAGCAGCTAAAACTGGGCAAGGGGTACGATTTTAATTTCGTGCTGAACCATCCCGGCGATTTATCGAAGGTTGCCGTGAAGGTGGAGGATCCGAAGTCAGGGCGGGTGATGGAAGTGTTTACAACGCAACCGGGCGTTCAGTTCTATACGGGCAATTTCCTAAATGGAACGGTACGCGGGATCGGCGGAGTGTACGGTCATCGATCGGCTCTGTGCCTGGAAACGCAGCACTTTCCCGATTCGCCGCACCATTCCAATTTCCCGAGCACGGTACTGCGGCCGGGGAAAACGTTCCGGAGCACGACGATTTATCGGTTTTCGACGGAATAGGAAGAAGAGGGCATTGGGCCGGGCGGCTGTCCGGCGCGACCCCAGGCGGTCCGCGCTACTAGATAGCGCTAATTACTTACTCATTCGTCGCAACGTCAGAACATCGGGTCGAAGATTCGCGTTCCGCAATTTCTTCCAATCATCCGTAATGTGTATCAACTTACCGGTGATGTGATTCGACTGTTCGGACGCAAGGAAGGCGGTATGCTCGAGCTGCTTATCGGGAGCGACACCGCCGGTCCGGCGAGTTTCTTTGGCGGCGCTGACCACCTTCGGCTCCAGCCTGCTCTCGGCGCGAATTATCTCATCCGTCAGGTTGGTGTAAGCGGGCCCGGGATCAAGGCAGTTGATCTGGACATTATGATCCACTATCTCTGCCGCAAGCGCCTCTACAAAACGCACGACGGCGGTTTTCGAAGTCGCATACGCTGAAAAATTTAAATTCGGCGCCATGTCGCTATCGCAGGCCAGCACGATAATCTTGCCGGCCCGCTTATCGATCATGGAGGGCAGCACCGCGCGGCAGGAATGCACGACGCCCAGCAGGTTGATCTGCATTGTCTCGGTCCAGGCTTTCAGCGATGTTTGCAAAAAAGGGTTTAAAGGTCCAGCGGTTCCAGCAGCGCAAATCAGAACGTCAATAGAGCCGCCGAAGACGACGCGCACGCGATCCACCGCCAGGGTCAACTGCTCCGGATCCCTCACATCGGCGCGGATGCGCAGGGCGTTGCCGCCGGTTTGCTCGATTTCGATATGCGCCAGATCGATTTCGGCCTTGCTGCGGCCGACCAGCGCGATCCTTGCACCCAGCCGGGCGAACCCCAGCGCCAGACGCTTGCCGATGCCCCGGCCGCCGCCTGTTACGAGCATATTCTTGTTCTTGAATTCGCCTGCGGGAAGTGCGACGCTCATTTGCTCTCGGGTGAGAGGCCAAAACGGGGCCCCAATAAAGGGTAAAACAGACTTCGCAGCAGATTTTTCGGCCCGTCGAAATAATGTCCTTGCGCTATACTTTCCGGTAGCGGACGGCTGTGTCGGCACTCGTTCGCAAATCACCCACCAGAGGCGAATGAGCAAAGAAGACAGTATTGAAGTGACCGGGACGGTGGTAGAAAAATTCCCGAGCGGTTTATTCAGCGTCCAATTGGACCAGGATCGAACAGTTCTCGCTCATTTGGCCGGTAAGCTCCGACGCAACCGAATCCGAGTGCTAGCCGGCGATCGCGTCACCCTGGAGATGTCTCCCTATGACCTCACCAAGGGGCGAATCACCTATCGGCACAAGTAACCCGTCCGGCACGAAACAATCCAAACGTATTCTTGTGGTTTTCGGCACGCGGCCGGAAGCGATAAAACTCTCTCCGCTGATCGCTGCGCTGAAGATGCAAACCGGCCCGGCCGCGCTCGAGCCCGTCGTGTGCGTGACGGCGCAGCACCGCGAAATGCTCGACCAGGTTCTTGCCGCATTTCAAATCGAGCCGCAGTATGACCTGGACCTGATGCGTCCGAACCAGGGGCTGCCGGAACTGGGAGCGCGGCTTCTCTCGGGGCTCGCCGAAGTGTTTTCCGAGGTGAAGCCGGCTTTGGCGGTTGTACAGGGCGATACGGCTACAACCCTGTATGGCGCGTTGGCGGCATTCTATGCGCAAGTGCCGATCGCGCACGTTGAAGCCGGGCTGCGAACCTTTGACCTGCGCGCGCCATTTCCCGAAGAAATGAACCGGGTTGTCACCGGCCGGCTGGCCGCGCTCCACTTCGCGGCGACGAATTGGGCTGCGGAGAATCTGCTGCGGGAAGGAATTCCGGCCGCTTCCATCGAAGTTACAGGCAATACAGGAATCGATGCTGTCCTGTCCGTCAGCGCGGCGCTGGAAAAAGGGCTCTTGCAGCCGGCAGCCTTGCCTGTGGATGAGAGCAAGCGGCTTGTGGTGGTCACCGCGCACCGCAGGGAGAGCTTCGGTCAGGGTTTCAGGCGGATCTGTTCCGCCATCACCCGGATTGCAAAACGCGGCGATGTGCAGATCGTCTGGCCCGTTCACCCGAATCCGAATATTCAGAGTACGGTTCATGCAACGTTCGAGGGCAGCCGCAACGTCCTCCTGATTGAGCCGCTTGGGTACGTGCCATTTGTCGACTTGATGCGCCGGGCGTTTCTCTTGATTACCGACTCGGGCGGCGTGCAGGAAGAGGGGCCATCCCTGGGGAAGCCGATCCTCGTCTTACGGGAGAAGACAGAGCGACCCGAGGCCGTGAAGGCGGGAACTGTGAAGCTTGTGGGAACGGACGCCGATTTGATCGTTCACGAGACCGAGCGCTTGCTGGAAGATTCGATGGAGTACAAGCGCATGTCGCTGCTGCATAACCCGTACGGAGATGGTAAGGCTAGCGAACGAATTGCGCGCCGCATCGCGGCTTACCTTGCATGAGTCATGGCTGCCGTCCACTACGATAAGAAGTTGTCACCTGTCGATTCACTTTGCCAGGAATCGGCGCCGGCTACCGCGCGCAGACACTGGCCCCAGATTTATTTTGGGGTCGCATCTACGACGCTCGCGACATTGCTGCTGGAGCTGGCGCTCACCAGGGTGTTCTCGGTCATATACTTCTATCACTTCGCATTCCTGGCGATTTCGGTGGCGCTCTTCGGACTGGGGGCTGGAGGCGTGTTCTCTTACCTGGTGCCCGGCTGGCCGGGAACGCTGTACGGAAAGATCGGCATCCTCGCCAGCGTGAACGCGGGGACGATTGTTCTCTGTCTCGCGTTTCTCCTCAACCGGACGGGAGAAATGAGCACGCTGGAGCTGATGGCGGCCTATTTCGTGGCTGCCGTTCCGTTTCTGTTGTCGGGAACGATCGTGTCGCTGGCGATCGCGGACACCATTCAACGCGTGAACCGGGTATATTTCTTCGATCTGCTGGGGGCGTCGGGCGGCTGTCTCGCTCTTGTTCCGCTGTTGAACTGGGTCGGTGGCCCGAACACGATTCTGGTCGCCGCAGTCCTGTTTGCCGTTTCCGCGGCCATCTGGTTTCACCTGGCGCATGCGCCGCGCGGCCGGGTAGGCGCCGTTCTCCTGGGGCTAGTTCTGGTCGGCCTCATCACCTACAACTGGAAGTTTCCGATTATTGACGTCAAGTACGCGAAAGGGCAGCAGCTCAAAAACGAAGAGTTCGTTCAGTGGAACAGCTTTTCCAGAATCGCCCTAAAGCCCGAACCCGGCAGCGGAATGAAGAGCATCGTCATCGACGCCGATGCCGCCACGGGGGTGGCCCGATTCGATTTCGGCCACCTCACGCCGCAGCAGCGCTTCGAACTTGCTTTCGAAGGGCCAGGCTTTCCGTATCTGCTGCGGCCGGGCGCCAAGGCACTAGTGATCGGGCCGGGAGGGGGTTGGGATGTCGCCCGTGCGCTGGCATCCGGCAGCAAGGACATCACCGCGGTCGAGATCAACCCGATTATCGCCAATGTAATCATGCGGAACCGCTTTCCGCAATACAGCAACAATTTGTACTTTCGGCCGGAGGTCAAAATCGTGGTCGAGGACGGGCGGTCGTTTGTCCGGCGCTCTCGTGAACGGTACGAGGTGCTGCAGGCCACATTGGTAGATACCTGGGCGTCAACGGCCGCCGGCGCATTTGCTCTTTCGGAGAACAATCTCTACACCACCAACGCATTCGCTGATTACCTCTCGCATCTCACTCCCGATGGCGTCCTGTCGTTTACCCGGTGGGGATTCGATCCACCCCGCGAATCCCTGCGCATCGTTTCCCTCGCTTATGCCGCGCTGAGGCAATTGGGGCAATCACCTGCCGCCAACGTGGCTGTAGTTCGCGAGAATGCGAGCCAGTTGCGGGCCTGGGGAGGAAAAGACACGATTCTGATTTCGCGCAATCCGCTTACTCCGGCGGATTGTGATCGCTTGCAGAGCGCCGTGCGCACAGCCGGCATGCAGCTCGTATACTTGCCGGGGGCGAACATCCGCAGTCCATTCCGCGACCTGCTGTTATCCAAAGACCCCAAACAGTTCTACGAAAATTATCCATTTGACGTACGGCCGGTGAGTGACGACCGGCCATTCTTCTTCTTTACGGTTCAGCCGCGCGAGGTATGGCAGTTCGTTCTGCACGCGTCGCGCGCAACGGCGGATTACAAGATCAACAGCGCGCTTCCTGTTCTGTTCGCGCTGGTTGCTGTGAGTATCGTTGCGACCATCGTTGTACTTTCGCTGCCGCCCGTTCTTCTGGGACATCGCTTGCCCCGGGAACCGGGCGCTATACGCGCTCTGCTCTTTTTTCTGTTCATTGGCGCGGGCTATATCCTCATCCAGGTTGCCTTAATTCAAAAGTTCGTCTTGTTTCTGGGACATCCTACTTATGCGTTGACGGTGATTATCTTTTCCATGCTGCTTTCCAGCGGCTGCGGCAGTTTCGCGAGCAGAAAGCTTATCGGAGGCGATCGCGCGAAGCTCAGCTTTGTGCTTGTCTTGATCGCCGCTGCGATTTTTGTTTTATCGTTTGTTGTCGCGCGCGTGGCAGAGAGCGGCGTGGCGCTGCCATTTCCAGTGAAGGTCCTGATCTCCGTCGCGCTGATCGCGCCGGTCGGATTTGCCATGGGGATACCCTTCCCCACCGGCCTGACACTGCTGGAGCAAACGATGCCGGCTTCGGTACGCTGGGCCTGGGCGATTAACGCTGCCTCCAGCGTGATGGGTTCGGCGGCAGCCATGTTCCTGGCTATCTACCTGGGGCTGCACATTACGTTAATGATCGGCGGGCTGCTTTATCTGGGAGCGCTGGTGAGCGCGCGCTGGTCATCATTGAACCAGCGGCACGTCGGGCAGTTGGCGCGGGCTGTGTAGTTGGTGAAGGGCTAAGAGCCAGAATCGTGATTACTGGATCAGGGGTGCCGGGGCGCCGCGAGGCTGCCATTTCAAGGCTTCTTCGAGCGCCTCGAGGAAGAAGTACTCGCCCCACATCACGGATTCGCCGACACCGAGGCCCTTGTGGATGTGGTACACGCTCCCCTGCAACACACCTTCCCACTCGGGGTCCGCGTTCGCCAGGTATTTCGTGCACAGGCTGCGCAGGATATGCACGGCCGTGGACCAATAGAAGTGACCCTTCATCGGGTCCGAGATATGTCTGCACAAGCGGAGCAACCCGGCGGCCGCGATAGCGCCGGCCGAAGTGTCGACGAGCAACCGGTTCTCCGGCGGCGCGTTGTAGTCCCACGGTGGGACACCGTCGGCGGGCGTATGGGTGATGTAGTAATCGGTACAGGATTCCGCCGTGTGGAGGAAGCGAGGATCGCGGCTGTATTCGTAGGCCGTGGTGAAACCGTACAATGCCCAAGCCAGGCCGCGCGACCAGCACGAATCGCCGCGAAAGCCCTGTTGCGTGGTCTGGCGGAGAAACTCTCCCGTTTGCAAATCGAAGATGCCTTCGTGGGCCGTAGAGCCGTCACCTCGTACCAGACACCGCCGCGTTGTGATGCAGTGCCTCACCGCGATATCGCGAAGGGCCCTGTCACTGGTCTCGCGAGCCGCGTAAAAGATGATACCCACGTTCATCATGATGTCGATGAAGATGGAGTCCTCTGCAACGAACGACCGGAGGAACTGCCCCGCCTCGTTGAAACGGTCGGATAGCGTGCGTCCTGCCTGAATTACGACATCGCGAATAGCGGTATCCCGCGTGATCTGATACCAGCGGTAGTACGTCGAAAAGAAGATGAAGCCGAGGTCGTGCACATCGCTGTCGTTCTTGCGCGACTCGAGCGGCCTGCTGTAGCGGATCGCCTGTTCGAACCAAAATCGAGAATCGGGCTTATCGGGACCCAAATGTTTATAGAAAAGCCACATCATTCCTGGGAGGAAGCCGTCGCACCAATGGGTCCAGGCCGGTCCTTCGTGGCACCATTTCCCACCGGAAGTGTACATGGGATAGAAATCCGGATGCTCCTCAATCAGGCGCTTCACCTGAGCCTGCGCAAAGCCGATCGCGTTCTGGAAGAGTTGCCTGTCAGATTCGTAGATGAATTGGATCACATATATACCCGACCTCACAATTATAAGGAGGCCGGCGGCACCGGCTCTGCTAACATGCGGTGGATGAGCCCGCGGTTCTCGGCGCGGCGAAGATTTAAGTGGATGAGCCCGCGGTTCTCAGCGCGGCGAAGATTTTGAAGGGTGCATGGCTGCGAAAGTCACAATCGTTAATAACGGACCGGTCCGAATCGAGGGCGAATTCGTCATTCAAGATGCGGAAGGCAACGAATACGGCTTGGGTGGGAGGACGCTGATCTCGCTGTGCCGCTGCGGGATGGCGGAGAACAAGCCATTCTGCGACGGCTCCCACAAGCGCAACGGGTTCAGCTCCGAGTGCAAGGCGCGCGATCTGCCGGCTCCGGTGCCGAAACCCCTGTAGCAGAGGGCGAGGCATGCCTCGCCCTTACGTTTTCAGGACGCGGATGTCGCGGAGATTGCGGTAGTCCTCGGCGTAATCCAGACCGTAGCCGACGACGAATTCGTCCGGAATCTGAAAACCGACATACTTCACATAAACTGGCTGAACGCGACGCTCAGGCTTGTCGAGCAGCGTGACGATTTCGAGCGACCGCGGTTTGCGCTGTTCGAGCAGGCGTTTGAGGTAACTCAGGGTAACTCCGCTGTCGATGATGTCTTCCACGATCAGGACATCGTGGCCTTCGATGGTCACGTCCAGGTCGCGCGTGACTTTCACCTGGCCCGAGCTGGTCTTCGCCTGTCCATAACTGGAGATCGCCATAAACTCTATGCGAACGCAAGGGCGGCTCAGAGCGCGGGCGAGGTCGGCCACGAACATGAATGCCCCCTTCAGAACCGAGACCAGGTAGATGGGACCGTTCGGATAGTCGGCTTCAATTTGCCCGGCGAGCTCACGCACACGCTGTTGTATTCGGTCCGCGGAGATGAGCACGCGATCGGGCGAGCCCTGTAGGTCCGGAGCGGTTAGGGCGCTATTGGACATAGCTCCCCGACATCTTGACAACCACCAAAGTCATATCATCGTGCTGTGGCGCTCCGGACGCGAACCGGTCAGCCTCGGCCATCAGGCTGGGAATGATTTCCGCTGCACTCCGGTCGGCATACGCGGCGACCGCCGGTATGAGCCGCTCTTCGCCCCATTCCTCATCCTGGCCATTCATAGCCTCGCTGATTCCGTCCGTAAAACCTACGAAAAGATCGCCAGGTTCCAGCGTGAGAGAGCCTTCTTGATAGGGCGTACTGGGAAAGAGGCCGACGACAGGTCCTCCAGTGTCCAAACGTATGACATGGACAGTTCCATTATTTGTCCGACGCAAAACGATGGGGGGATTGTGACCGGCATTCACATAGCGAAACAGGCGTGCCGCGCGATGATATTGTCCGTAAAAGAAGGTCGCATACCGGTTGGGCGGCGTAGCGTCATAGACAAGCTGGTTGACGTTGGCCATGAGGCCCGCCAGGTCGCCCTGTCCCATGAGCGCCTGGCCGCGCAGGGAAGCCTGCAAGGAAGCCATGAGAAGCGCGGCTGCGATGCCTTTGCCGGATACATCGCCGATGGCGATTCCCAGATCGCCGTTCTGCAGCGGCAGGAAATCGTAGTAATCGCCTCCGACGCCTAGAGCGGGACGGCATGCGCCCGAGTAATCGATGCCAGCGATCGCGGGGAGACGCTGCGGAAACAGCCGTTCCTGCACCTCGCGCGCGATCTCCATCTCGCGATTCATCTTCTCGCGCTC
>DATBHS010000078.1:0-20920 GCA_036557345.1 Bryobacteraceae bacterium | reverse complement strand
GCAGTTCCGAAGGCGGGGCCTTGCTGCAGTCGGCGTAGAATGGGCTTTGGCAACTACTGCCTACAACATCACGCGCCTTTTCCAACGGCGAGCTACCGCCTAGAATCTAACCTTCTGCGTTCGCAGCTATGCACCCGCCCTAAAACGAATCCTCGATCCGCCCTAAATCTACTTCACCCAGAGTCCGAGCAATCGGAGCCTTACAAATATTGGCCTCGCCCGTTTTCACACAAACTCGTAAGGGAGCGTTTTTCAGCACTCACCATGACGAATTTACGGTAGCGCAACATGCACGGGCCGCTCGGCAACATAAATAGTCGCTGAGTTTCCCTGAGGGCTTTGCTCGCGCATTTTATGCAAAACGGTTGCGCTTGAAGCTTCGTCTCTCACCAGGCACATTCCCAGTCGCTCCATTACGGCCATGGATTTTCGATCTTGCGGTCTTGTTCTCGCAAGGACTCGGCTGACTGCCGTCGTCGTCCAAAGGTAAGATAACGCGGCCTGGCATGCCTCCTTTACCGCACCTTCCTCCCAACCCGCCGGCCAAAATCCATAGAGCATTTCAACTTCTCCGGACCCGCACGCGCGATCAAATCCGCAGAAGCCAATCAGCGGTCCATCGGAAAATCGTTGAACGGCCCAGAGTCCCAGCCCTGATATTGCATCCATCTCAGAACAATTCACCAGCGCGCTAAAGCGGTGTCGCACTGCATCATCCGAGCTGATTTGCTGGAGCGTGTCAAGGTCCTTCTGTTCACAGGGGCGAAGCACAAGCCAATCGGTATAGATCACTGATTGTGGCATAGCTTTCGAATCCATCACGATGCAATGCGCAGGCCCACGCGGCCCAGCAAACTTCGAAATCGCTGCGATGAGCGTAGCGGTTCAAATCTGGGTTCGACAGTCAGGAACGGCACATGCATTTGATGGGTGACAAGGGCTCTTTCGAGCCAGTCGAGTGCGCGATCGTAATCGCCTAAGCCGACATAAACCACAGCCACCTGAAACGCGCAGTTGCGAACTTCGGCGTTCATGGTAATCAGCTTCTGCAGCACGCTCTGCGCCTCCTCCGTTTTGCCCAGCCGGCCTAGCAGATATCCAAACGCAGGCAGGGCGCGCCGGTCCTGGCCGTCGATCGCCAATGCTGCACGATATTGCTCTAAGGCAGCGGAGAATTGTCCTTTGGCCTCATAGGCCGTGCCCAGTGCCACATAGGCGCGACCGTAGTCGCGTTTGAGCCGAACCGCAGACCGGGCACTCGCGACGGCCTCATCCGCGCGATGGCGGTCCAACAGCACTTCCGCTTGCTTCCAGGCGAGGACAGGAAGCGCAGGCTGATCGGCGCGCGCTTTCCGCAACTCCAACTCGGCCTCATGGCATCGCCCCGTTTCGCGAAGCAGATCTGCAAACTCGACAATGGGGTAAGCCAACCGGCGATCGAGACCAATGGCGCGCCGGTACTCTACTTCCGCTGCTTTCAAATCCCACCGCAAATAGAAGAGCACCAGCGCGAGGTTGGCATGACCAATCGCGAGATTTCCGTCGAGCGCCACCGCACGCCGAGCGGCCGCTTCGGCACGCTGCGCATCACGCTCGGCATCCCGTCCCACATAGGGAAACGCGTACTCATACGCTTCCGCCAACGAAGCCCACGCCCTCGCGAAGGAAGGCGCCTGCGCAACCGCATATTCGTAGCGTTCAATTGCGCGAAGCAGGATTTGAGGAGCGCCTTGCTCAAAACTGCCCGAGTGAGGATCCTGCGCCAACAGCGCGTTCCCCTCTTCCCACGCGGCCAATGCTTCAGGCGGTACGGTTGCAACCTCAGCGTGCTTCGACCTCGCAGGACGCGCAACCAGGCAGATGGCAAGCACGCACAAAGCAGCCAGCGCCATCCATGGTGCCCACTTGCCGAATCCCCATCGACGAGGCCGCCATTGCGGCGCTTCGATTGCCGGCAGGGAGGTTAGCGATACGATGCTACTCTCCAGCGCCTCTGCTTCTGGCTCCCGCCGCTCAAACTGCGGTACATAGCTGCCTTTCGGAATCGTAATGGCTATAGGATCGCGGCTCCCTTGCTGCCTGTAGTAGTCAGTGAGCTTACTGCGCAGGCGCGTCGCTTCGACCCGCACCATCGAATCAATTTTAGGATCATAATCGCTCGACCGTTGATAGAGATCGGTTGCGATTACGATCTCCTTAATTTCTGCGGCAGCGCCTGCTAACGTTTTTTCCACCACGTACTGAAGAAATGCGGCGGTTCGCTCGGCAGCCGCAAAGCGTTTGTCGGCAAGAATACGCCCGAGCTGTCCTAGAACCTCATCGGGTGTCACCGCCGCTTCGCAGACTGTCTCCATACACAACTCCGAGATCAGTATCGGGGCATTTTCCATTCGCAAAGTAAAGGGCCGATCAAAATTTCGTCAACTCTCGCGATTTTGCGCTCTGCTCCGTTATGTAACGCGCGCGTAACGGCCTGAAACTCACCACGAGCCCGGTTTTCCTTTTATCAGTGGGACAGGAGAAAAGCCCGAATGAAAACTTTGATCAAGCGCCGAGCCTGCCTGGCCGTGCTCCTCTGCGCCACCTTGTTTCCCGCCACGCTGCCGGCTGCGGACTGGCCCTCGAGTCACCACCATCGCCCCCAGAAACAGGAATTGTGGGCCCGGACCGAGCTCTACTTTGGTTCAGACAAGCACGACGGCACCGTTGTTACAGGCGAGGAGTTCATGCAGTTCGTCGATCGTGAAATCACGCCGCGTTTCCCCGATGGCCTGACCTTGTTGACAGGATATGGCCAGTTTCTTGACTCCAGCGGTGTCATTGAAAAGGAACGCTCCATGGTTCTGATCTTGCTTTACCCATTAACTTCGTTTGATTCGAATAAGAAGATTCAGGAGATTCGCGATCTGTATAAGGATTGCTTCCGGCAGGAATCGGTGCTGCGTGTGGATTCGGTGTCGAATGTCTCGTTCTGAAGTGGTTTCGATAGACAACGACATGGCTGCACGCGCACGGCCTGCAAGCGGACCTAACTGCACGCAATTAGGTTCGGTGCAGCGTCTTCTGTTGGCGGCAGATGGAACATTGACCGATATGCTCGAGGCGCTTTATCAAGAAGAGCTTCATGTCGTATTACTGAAGCAACACATCGCGCCGGTCGGACAGCGGCGGGAGTTCAATCTGCTTTATGTTTCGCCTGCAGAAGCGGCGCTGACCAGAACCGTCATCACGCAGGGCATCGGTTCCGGTAAGGCGTATGTATATGCGGAATCCCGTATCGCCCTGAACCGGCTCGATCCGAGAGTGCGAAGGGGTTTGCTGGAAACCGATATAGGTCTCGGCAGGCTCTGGAAAAGAAATCGCGTGGAGACCTTTAAGGAAGTGCTGGACGCCGGAATCGAGGCTGCACGTTTTCTCTCACGCCATTTCGATATGCATCCCGACGACCCGCTGCTGGTTCGCCGCTGCCGGGTCTCATCGGATGGCAAGCCGGTAGCCCTTTTGACGGAATACGTACGCTGCCCTGTTGACTGACTTGCGGTAACTCGATCGCGTAATTCGCCGACGCTAAAGGGAAACAGTCCTTGGAGAAATTCAAATGTTCAATCGATATCCATCTCTTTCTTGGCAAGTATTCTGACCCTGTTCGGCATCGGTGTTCTTGTAGCGCAGGTTGACTCGGACGCGGACGAGAACGAGTATTTGCTGCGAGGCAGATTTTATGGAGGGAAACGGCTATTTGAGCGCGAGACAAGACATCGATCAAAAGTCCCGATCCTGGTCGCGCTCTGATTACCGGTGAATCGCAAAACAGCCGGTTCGACAACATGAACGCCTTCAAGATCTCTACTCTTTGGGGTGTTCGTGATACTGCGCCGTATTTTGTCTGCGGAAATAGAGTTATGCTTCATAGACCGTCTTACCTCCGACGACGGTCCGGATGATTTTGGCGTCCTTAATCTTGTCCACCGGAATCGAGTGCAGATCTTCGGCCAGGACTACGTAGTCGGCCAGTTTGCCCGCGGTGATCGAGCCTTTGATGTCTTCCTCGTGGGAGTTATAGGCGCCGTTCAACGTGTTGACGCGGATCGCTTCGTCGAGCGAGATCTTCTGATTGCTGCCCCAGGTCTTGCCGTCCCAACCAGTGCGCGTGACCATTCCCTGGATTGCCATCCGCGGATCAAAGGGACCGGGACTAAAATCCGATCCGGCGGCCGCGTGGATTCTGGCGTCGAGAAGAGTCCGGAAAGCCATGCAGCGCTTCATCAGGTCTTCGCCATAGAAACTGAACTTGTCCGAATTGTAATAGGCGTAAGTGGTGAAGAGCGACGGGACGGCATCGAGTGCCTTCATGCGGCGGACGAGGTCATCATTGATGAGTGTGCAGTGAGTGATCTTTGGACGAGCGTCGGAACGAGGAAAGAGTTTCTGGGCGCGCTCCAAGGCGGTGAGATACATGTCGATCGCGACATCCCCATTGGCGTGGCAGTTGATCTGAATGCCAGCGCGGTGGACTTTTTCGACCCAGGCGTTTAGGTCGTCCTGTGTTGTTGCGATATTGCCCTTGTAGTTCGTGCCTGGGTAGTTCACGCTGAGTGCCATCGTGCGTTCGGAGAAAGAACCATCGACAAGATGTTCAGACGTGGCGCCGAAACGGATCCATTCGTCACCGAAACCGGACTGGATGCCAGCGGCGATCATAGCATCCAGTTCCTTGCCTGAGGCTTCATAGCTGATACGGTGCTTGAGGTCGCGATTTGCGCGCACCTTCTGCATGGCGGGCAGACTTCCGCCCTCGTGGTGCACGCTGGTAACGCCATATCGGGCGAACATCTTCGAGATGTGTGTGAGACCGGCGACTTCGTGGTCGAGCGCGACCGGCGCGGCATCGAGTCCGCTGTTTTCGACAGTCTGTGTCTGGCGATTCCCGACTCGGTAAAAGACACTCTTAGCGTTATCAGTGACTCGTCCGTTGAGTGCGCCTGCGGAGTCTCTGTCAAACGTGCCGCCAGGAGGATTTGGTGTCTGCCGAGTGACGTCCGCCATTTCGAACGCTTTGGAGTTGTAGAAAGACGTATGGCCGCCACGGTGGTGGACGGCGACCGGGTGATCCTTGGAAACCTGGTCGAGGTCGCGGATATTGAGCTGCCGCCCGTCCTTTACTTTGGTGTCGTCGAAAAAGTAGCCTTCGACCCAGGTGCCAGGTGGGGTCTGAGCGGCGCGGGCGCGGAGCTTCTCGATGATACTTTCGATGGTGACAAACTCGACTTCGAAGGGATTGCCCACGAGCACTTCGTAGAGCAGAGTAGCGCCTGGGGCGTGGTTGTGCGTGTCGATGAAGCCGGGGACAATGGCCGCGCCCTTAGCATCCCACGTCGCCGTACCCGTCCGGATCATGTTGCGGATGTCTGCACTTGAGCCGACCGCCAAAAATCGGCCGTTCTTGATCGCGAAAGCCTCTGCGCGTGGCTGGCCCGGGTCTGCCGTCGTGACCCTGGCATTCACAACGATCAGGTCCGAGGCGTCGGTTGAGCGGTCTTCTTGGCGTTGAGCAACAAGTGAGCGGGAAACCAGGCTGGCTCCCGTGAGCGTGAGCAGCTCTCGCCGGTTGATACGGTTCGGCATTTCTTGAAACCTCAAAAACCGGAAGAGTCCACCATATCAAAGGATGGAATTGTGGCTCATGCGGTCGGCAACCCGGTAGTTGGGCGGTGAGAGCAGCCTGAGTTCGGCCTGCCCTCGCTCAGAGGATTGCCAAACGGGAGGTACTCGCAAACGTGTGCCGCGACAGGAGCATATAACGTCCATCCTGTACGCTCGTCATTGAGGTACGCATAGGTCGGGTCCAGTTGACGCACGATTTCGATTAGCTGGCAAGCGTTCACTAATCTAAGATGCCAAGAGATTAACTCGTTGAGTTTGCAAACGATTTCTCCTGCAATGGCCAAAAGGGCAGGCGGTGGCTTGGCTTGGCGCTGGACTGCGGTTCTGGCGCCTGGCTTGTTGATCTACTGGGCTCCATTGATCGGCCTGCTACCAGGGCAACGGCACATTTTGGCGTTTTTTGTCGCCACGATTATTGCGCTGGTGATGCAACCGGTGCCGATGGGAGTAGCCGTGCTCTTCGGAATGACCGGATTGGTACTCACGGGCACATTGAATGCGCCTACCGTGCTCTCAGGGTTCAGCGATCCTACCGTATGGCTCATCTTCACCGCTTTTCTGTTTTCACATGCAGTCACCGCGACTAACTTAGGAGTGCGAGTAGCCTATTTCTTCATCAGCAGGTTCGGACTGAACGCGCTGACTCTGGGCTACTCGATTGCATGCTCGGATTTAGTGCTGGCGCCCTTTGTTCCTTCCGATACTGCGCGTGGTGGCGGCATCGTATGCCCCGTTACGCGCTCCGTGGCAGAGGTGCTGAGGTCGGAACCGGGAACACCCTCCGGCAGAATGGGAGGTTTCCTTGTCCTTGTAGCGTTTCACACAACTTATGTAGCATCTGCCATGTTCCTCACCGGCATGGCATCGAATCCTTTGATCGCGGACTTCGCCGCCAAGCAGGGCCACGTGGATCTGACTTGGATCCGCTGGTTCGTGGGGGCGATTGTACCCGGGTTCCTTTCGCTGCTGATCGTTCCGTTTGTCGTATATTGCCTCTATCACCCAAAGCTGACCAATACAGACGCCGCGCGCCGTCACGCACGGGACGAATTGCAGCGTTTAGGTTCGCTAACCGGCAGGGAGGCCCGGCTTGCAGTGATTATGGTTGCTGTGATGGCTGGCTGGGTAACGAGTCCGTGGCATCACATTCCGAATGCGTTTGTGGCTCTGTCCGGCGTTTGCGCGATTCTGATCACTGGAGTTTTGAACTGGAGCGACTTACTCGGTGAAGGCAAGGCTTGGGACGCGCTGATCTGGTTCGCACCTTTAATAATGATGGCGGGAGAGCTGACGAAACAAGGCATTACGCAGAAGCTATCGCAGTCCTTCTTCGGGTATACGAGAGCATTCCCTTGGGCATTGGCGCTGGGGCTATTGATTGTCGTTTACCTCTACATTCACTATGGTTTCGCGAGCATGACGGCTCAGATCACAGCGCTGTATCCAGCCTTCCTTGCCGCAGCTCTAGCGACGGGCGGGCCACCACTGATTTGCGCACTCGCACTGGCGTACTTCTCAAACTTGAATGCAGGAATCACACACTACGGAACGGGATCAGCTCCAGTCTACTTCGGCACTGGGTACGTAAGCCAGACGGATTGGTGGAGGATCGGGTTCGTGATTTCTGCCGTAAACCTGGCCATCTGGTTCGCGATCGGAATGGCATGGTGGAAGATTATCGGACTTTGGTGAATTTTCGGCGTTCCAACAATCACATATGAAAATCGTCGAGATCAGGGATATCGTCGTTCCCATCAAATCGGAGATCGCAAACGCGTTCATCAGTTTTTCGGAGATGACTGTTTCCGCGATAGCGCTGCACATCGATGTGATGAGACATGGGAAGCCCGTGATTGGTTTTGGATTCCATTCAAACGGACGCTATGCGCAGCAAGGGATTTTGCGTGAGCGAGTCATTCCGCGTTTGCTGCGTGCCGACCCCGCAGCGCTGCTGGACGAGGAAGGGACCAATTTTGATCCGGAGCGAGCATGGCGGGTCATGATGAAGAACGAAAAACCAGGCGGACATGGCGATCGCGCTGTGGCTGTCGCCGTGATGGATATGGCGCTTTGGGATGTAGCCGCAAAGATAGCCGACCTCCCGCTTGCCGAGGTGCTTGCACAGCGGTATGGCAATGGCCACGTTGACGAACGCGTTCCCGTTTATGCGGCGGGCGGCTACTACTATCCGGGCAAGGACATTTCCGCGCTGACCGATGAGATGAAATCTTATCTCGAGCTCGGCTACACGACAGTAAAGATCAAGATCGGCGGTGCACCCTTGGCGGAGGATTTGAAGCGCATTGAAGCCGTTTTGAAGTTGCTGCCCTCGGGAGACCGGCTGTGCGTCGATGCAAATGGCCGGTTCGATCTGAAAACCGCGCTCGACTACGCCGCCGCCCTTGGACCATATAAGCTTCGTTGGTATGAAGAGCCCGGCGACCCGCTCGATTTTGAACTGAATGGCGAGATAGCAAAGAACTCAAAAACGCCAATAGCTACCGGCGAGAACCTCTTCTCCATGGAAGATGCTCGTAATTTGATCAGATACGGCGGCATGAATTCTCAAGCCGATTTTCTGCAGATGGATCCTGCACTCAGTTATGGAGTGGTAGAGTACGCCCGCACCTTGCAAATGTTGAGTGAGAATGGCTGGTCGCCACGACGATGCATTCCGCACGGCGGCCATCAAATGGCTCTACATGTAGCAGCAGGTATGGGACTGGGCGGGAGCGAGTCGTATCCAGGCGTATTTCTGCCGTTCGGCGGATTTGCCGACGACACGCCCATTGAGAATGGATGCGTGCGGCTTCCTGATGCGCCGGGTATCGGTATCGAACATAACACCGACTTGTGTCGGTTGTTCCGCCGTTTGTGACTGGCCATGAACAACGCTAGAATCCCTGACGCCTAATGAGGGTCGGAACAACAGAAGGTATTACCATGGCTAGGCTGTTGTTCGACCAAGCCTCAACCAAATCGGTTCGAATACCAGACCACACGAGATTTTTTGTTGTGAGTTCTTTGAGGCATCGGGCACCGATGCCCAGGAGATTTCTCCGGAAATCCAGATACGTTATTTCGGCGTGGTCGCGGACTTTTCCCTGTGGCGCTTCGTTGCGCGCTCCAATCCGATCATATCCAAAAATTGTTTTGCGGCTTCCGCCACGTCAGTTGCATGTTCTCGAGGCACGACGATTACTCCGTCGCCATCACCCATCACAACATCGCCCGGACGCACCATCACACCACCGAGATTTACCGGCCTGTTTACAGACTCCAGTTCATTACGTCCGGGTCTGAACCCGCGCGCCATCCGTCGGTAATAGGCAGGGACCTTTTCCGCGATGATCTCGTCGCTATCCGCCAGGCCTCCGCTCGTGACCACTCCTACCATTCCCTTTTTGTGCCAGTTCAGAATGTTGTTCGACCCGATTGTCCGGGTGTCACCGTCCTCGTTGCCGTCTATCACAAGAACACAACCAGGAAATAGCTGGTCGACAAAAGTTTCTGGGGTGAGATTCTCGTACCACCGATTGATCGTCTCTTTCGGCATTTTGTCTTCTCGTTTGTTGGTCGGAAGATAACGAGCCGTAACCGCGATGCCTACGATGCGGTGGGTGAAGTTCTCGGTGTCCCGCCAGAGAGGCTTAATATCAGAACTTACAATACCGACATTCGCCAGGCCAATTACATCCATTCCATCCGAAACGTCGGATACGCGCAGATCCTGATAGAGCTTAATAATCCGTTCATTGTCTTGCTGTGAATACTGCTCATAGGGAATATACAGCTTGACGTGTGGATCGACATGCTCTTGCGCCATCATTTTGTTGGCAAGGAGTAGCACGATGAGAAGATCAATTCTGTACCGATTCATTCTGTTTGCTCCTCGCAACAATTTAGATCATGTTAAGTTCAGCGCTTACCTGTGATGATCCGAATCCTCGCTTGCCTCACCTTCTCTGGATCAGTTCCCCGAATGGACCGTTTACCTTCAAAAGCCGAATTGTCGAAGGCAACCTCCGTTAGCAGAGGTCTTTACGGGACCGGCCGATTTTGCGTCTGATAAACTCGAGCGCCCGTCTTGAAGATCTGCGAAGCTGTCCGCGCTCAAGGCCGAAGGCCAGCTTATCGTAACTTGTCCCTCAGCAAGTGAGCATACGTCTTGGTACACGCTGAAAGCTGCACGATTTGGACCCACTTCATCATTATTGGCGAATTCGGCCAAAGGCAGTTGACAGCTTTGAATGTGGTTGGGCCGCCGTTGTAAAGGTAGCGCTGTAAAAAGCTTCGACAGGAGGTCACCAGATTGTTCGCTCCGCGCCCTGCGGAAGTTTAATAGCTTTGCTGCTGCTGAAGTATTGAATGATTGCTTGACGTTAGCGGACGCTTCTGATTCAACGAAACACTGCATGTTTTCGACATAGGTACGAGCAATTGCGTCCGCAGCTTTAGGGAAAAAATTTCGGCGCGTGACAAAATTCCGAAGGTTCGCTTCACTCGGACACTGAAGACCGAATCGATCGAAAAGGTTTGTTCGGTTGGCCAAGAATACGGCAGACGTGTGGACGTTCAAGTCTTCGCATGTGCCCCGACCATCTCGCTTTTTGATTCGGCTGCCCTTCGCGTTGTTTCAGTGGAAGAGTCTTGGATCCCATTCAAATGGCTGCGGACCAACGACGCGAAGACAGGATTGGAAATCGGGGTGCTCTGGGTTGATAAGCAGATTGCGCTCTTCAGGGATGACAACTGAAGGGACGACCAACCCGACAGACGACTGGCTTTTCATCCATTCAGTCCCGATTGTCCTCGCCTGCACAGGCTCCATTCCCCGCCAGTCCGCAGGCATTTCGAGCGTCGATAGGATGTGTATAGCCGAATCATCGATGATGAGCTCGAAGAACACATAATCTGAGGGAATCTGATCTTTCCGAGTGTGGACAAGTGCCTCAAGAACAGCGAGCGCGCGACTCTCTGCACAATAAACGACTGGAACACTGGCCCAATGCCAGCGTCCGTTCGCGAGCAAAGAACCTTTACCGGAGAATGCAGGGTACTTTGAGCGCGTGAGCGGATAGGCTCGCATCAACTAAAAATGCCATAGTCAATACGCGTCAAGACTTCTTCTACCTGTGCGGCACCTTCGGAGGTATTGGCGATTTCAATTGGTTGCAGATTGCTAAGGACGGGATTGGGTGTTGTGAGCCAAGCCCGCGCTTTGGCAAGATCTCCAAAGGTATCGACAGCATGGGCCATCAATGCCGGCGGGATGCTTTCAAAATCCGCCTCTATTCTACGGACAAGCTGGTCAGGCACTACCTTCATTATCTCCTCAGAAATATGAGCATGCTGCAGCATCTCCCAATAGCCCTCCGGCTCGCGTCCCGAATAATAAACGGGATACGTACGCCGATTATCGACTGACAATGCGCAGTATTCCTTAGCCGAAATATGGGTCGGCCTTACGTTTAGACCAGCTACTGGCGCTGCCCAGTCGGCGAGAGCTACGTCATCCCATACTCTTGGAATTAGGGGTTTGAAGGCGCTTTGCGCGGATAGCGCGGGTGCGTGCAGGACTGCAGCAACGACAGTAACGGCTGCGACGCGATTAAATGCTCCTATAAGCCGTGAAAACGTTTTGGTCATCTGCACTCCTTTCTTAAACCGTCCGCAAGAACGCGATGAGCTGCTTCCGCTCCATTGATAGGAAAACTCTCATCCTGTGAATCCTCCTACTGGGATTAGCGGAAGAAGCGAGCGGCGAGTATCAAAACGGCCAGGTGCGATTTAGCGGGCCTGAAGCTGGCTGGCCAACCAGGCACTCTTTCCGATGCCCCACCCTGCATCCGAACCCTATAAACGTTCAAATCGTCAAACCGGTTTACCCACGCGATACGTCCAGTCTTGCGGCTGATAACCGGTGTTACGGCGTCTACTCCGCCTACGCACAGTCTATGGCTTAACTCGGCACTGTTATGGTCGTCACCTTACTCATGCGTCCAAGCGGGTCGATGAAGGCGAGACGTAGCTCGACTGGTCCCGATGGATCGATCGGCGTGACCGCCGACAAAGGTGCGTCTACAGTGATCGACAATGCGCCTCCCGGGAAAGTAGGCCACTCGCCATTCAGAGGTGCGCCCTCCGCCTTCGTGATCGGTGTGATCGGCTGGGTCGGCCATTGACTCCAAATGGCAAGGCGGAACTGATCGACTGCTTTAGGATGCGCCATTGGCGGGTCGCTGATTTCTATCGCGAGTTCGACGTTGCCGCCGGCATCGGGGGCGGAACGGGTGATGGTTATGGCCGCAGCTGCCGGTGGTCCGGGCGGAATCTCGGGCGCGCGCAGCAATACTCTTGGAGCGGACGGAAGACTCGGCATTTGTTCGTGGTCGGCAGCGTTCTCTGGATCGACCACGGTGACACCGCCCGGTGGATCTAACGGTATTACGCCGGCTGGAAGTCTTCGCTCGGGAGGCAGGCTCACCTCTGCCCAGTAGATGTATTGCACAAATGGCTCGAGACCGGCTCCCTTGCTATCGTCCATGGCGCTGCCTACAAATCGAAGCACAGGCGCAGCCAAATCGGGAGCGAGCGTACCAGAAGCGACGATGCGACCGTAGATCGGATCGATTACCGCACCCACAGCGCGACGGATTCGGAAGGTAGGGGGCATGTTGCCCGCAGCTCCTCCGTCGAACAGTCCTGGCTCGTCACGCTGCAGAGTCGGTCTATCAAATCCATCGGCAATCACTTCCAGGGTCGCCACGCCGGTATCGAAATCGACCGCGCCTTCGAGCCGCGGCATTACCGGACGCCGACTGTTGGGAACTGCAACCGGTACGATTCCACAACTGTCGAATGGCGCTTCCGCGCCTTCTGCGGTGAGTGGTACAACGCGCAGGAACTGTACTGTCTCCAAACTACGTGGCAGCGCGGTCTGCAAAACGGCGCGTGCATCTGCGCCTGCCTTGACTGGCGGGTCGGTGAGTAGCCGGAATCGATTGCGTGGAATCGGTGCGCCGCTGAGGACCTTGCTACAACCAACCTCGGCTACACGGCCGCGCGAAGGTCCTACGCCGGTTACGTCCTCCGCCAAATCGTCGGCACTCAACGAAAGACCCTGTTGATCAGTGGCGTAGACACGATGCAACGAATTCGGCGCTGCCGGCCATGCAAGTTTTAACTCCACCTCCGGTGACGGCCCAGGCGCACTAGTCCAAAACAGCCCGATGCCGGTCTCCACTACTTCAGGAGGACGCATATCGGTGACTTTCACGATTTGGGTGGACTCGATCGATTTGGCTCCCGCGGTGTCAATAAAGATCGCCGACAGCTCGAGGTTGCGAGTCTCCTGTGGTAACAGGCCGGGCAGATCGAACTCGGCATCATAGAAACCGGGCGTGCTGACATCGACAGTAAGGCTCTGGGCATCGAGGCTGAGATTGGCCTGCTGAATGCGATAGGCGCCGGCGGCCATCTCGCTGACCGAGGGCACAGCAACCGCCGACGCGAGACGGGACTGGTCGGCAGCCGCGAACCGCGGCGCAGGCGGAGACTGCGGCACTGCGAAGGTTAGCCTCAGCTTGCCCGGTGACAAACTAGCCTTCGAAGCGGGGTCGACATTCGCCCGTTCGATGTGAAAGCGTAGCACCGGCTTCGGTGGATCCGGACGTGGTGGCGCCGTGATCGAAAGATTTGCCGCGTCTCCGAACCGCCCAAAAAAATCCGAAGCAAAGAACCGATAGGGAATCACGCCCGCCTCGTCGGCCAGATCCTGGTCCGACAGGAGACCGGCAGGGACAGCCCAAGCTACCGGAGCATTCAGCTCGCGCACCCGAGAGAAAGGTTCTGTCTCGTGCCCGAAGATGCGCGGATTAGCGCGAGTGGATGGCTGTCGCGCGCCCACGTCCACTACACCGTGACGCGTTACCCATGTGCCGCCGATATTTGCAGACATTGCGGCCATTGACGCCAAGGGCGCATCACTGAATGCGAAGCTTGCACGATAAAGCGTGCTTGTAATGTCATTGACCGCGGTCTGCCAGCGCCGCTGTATGATTACCGGCTTCGGCAAGTCCGGAGCTAGCCAGGGCGGGGTCGGCGCTGTTACCGTCAGCATGGCTCGCACGAGGAGGTCCTGCGCTTTAACCCGCGAGATGAGGTCGTTGATCTCGCGTCGTACATCGTCACCCGAAACAGAAGCCAGTGCGCGCGCGATCATATCGATCAGCACAATCTCATTCGGGTCCGCCTTCGACCACGGGTTCAAGAAACCAAAAGCGCCGGCGCGCGAAAAACGCGGATCGATCACAAACAAGCCAGCCACCGCCAGCGCGTCCCAGTCGAGGCCGTGCTCTAAGTCGGGCAAATCGCCAATACAATCGGCGAAACCCAAAAACCGCGCGAGGCCGGGATCGAGCGCCGCCATTTGCAGGTTGCTGAGACGCGGTACGATAGCGAATTGTTTTGTGCCGTCCGCGTCCGGCTGCATCACTTGTTCTTCGATCTGTGCCCATGGTGGCGCACTGGTATCATCGACCGTCTTCAACGCCAGTTTTTCAAGGCCTCCCGCTAGTGTGCCGGCCGTGATCATCGCCTTGACGCGAGCTAGTTCATCATCTGCCGTGAGCGCATCAAAGGGACCATCCGGGCGATCCATCACGTTCAAGCGAAGCGGCGCACCGTTAACCACGCGCTCGAAGCCGTGCTGGCGATCGAGTACACCGAAGTACCAAGAATGGCGGCCCTTGATGGGCAGACCGAGCAATTGCACGCCCTGGAGCTGAGCTTCGCGCGAAACTATATCCTCAATCCGGACACTACGGGTTTGTATTCCGACAAAGGGCGCAGAACCGGAGATCCTGAAGCGTCGGAGCACCGGAGCTGAAAACAGAAACCGCTCCGCATCACGCTCGGCAACGAGTCGACCTTGCTGGTCCAGCAGTTGCGCGTTTTTGATGCCACCGGCCATGCCCGGCACAAATTCGATTCGCACGATCCGCTCGGTATCGGTATCGCCCAACAGAGGAGTCACTTCGGCAGTGTCGAGTCGCGAGAGGTCCAGACCACCTGCCATATTGCCCCTCATGTCGGTAACATGCCAGCCGTATGGTTGCGAAGCGTATGTACGAATTTTGAAGACGGCGAGAGGTGTCAGCGGAAAGCTCGCACCCATGCCGGCGAAAACCCGTACGTGCGTGCCTTTCGGCAAGTCGGGGTCGCTGCCGTCGACTGCATAGGAGAAGGCAGAAAGGAGCTCTGGAGGCGCAAACAGAGTTGCCATCACGGATCCTCCGCAAAACTGGGTACGGTTGGAATCACCAAGGACCCACTAATCGCAGTAGCGGCCGGCACCGAGCTTTGGGTATCTAGAACCAGCGTCGGGGTAACAGCATGATAAAGTCCTTTCGCCGGCTTGGGCACTATGATGAATGGCCAGTGGCCGAACGATGTCCGCTCTCGCGTAATCACCCGGAATGGCGTCCCAGTGAGATAAAGAAGCCGTGACCCGGAGCGATCGCGCCGCCGAATATCGAAGAGGATGCTTCCACCCGCTGTGCCCATCTCTAGCTTAAGACCGTCGACACTCAATCGTCCTGGCCGGTGGATCGGTTCCGGGGACTCGATCATCAAGCCGGCGAATAGCCAAGATCCATCAGGGTCCTGGATCCACAAGCGGCTTAGCCGCGGCGTCTCGGCCACAGGCCAGCCTTCTGGACCAAGCGTTCGCAACGCAGTCTGGAAAGCCTGATCGTCGTCTTCGACAACAGCTGGTGTGAGCGTCGACGGTGCGTTGATAACCAGATCGCCGGTCGGAGCAGGCGGAGGAACCGGCTGTCCGCTGACCGTGAAGCCGAGCCCTATCAACATATCAATCGGAGTTGCCCAGCGCGATGTCTTAAAGGTAATACCCGGAAGGCGGCCATCGGCAAAAGCCGGCTTCAACGAAATTGCCTGTACATAAATCTCGTACCATGCCTCCGGCTCGAGTGCCGCATTGACGCTTGCAGTCGCGCCAGGTGTCGGCGTTTTGCACGCTGATACCGAGACGAGGTCGTATCGCACCTGATCTGTCGTGCTCAGGAAGGCCTTGTCTGTAGCAGTGCTCCATAGCGGTACCAGGAGCATCGGATTCGCATACGCAGGACCCGGACGATCGATACGCCGTACAGCGACCACGAGTTTGAAATCGTAAGCCTGAGCAAGGGCAGCGACATGATCCTGCAGGAAATGTGCGCGCAGTGGATCCGCGTAAAAGCGGAACTGCTCGCTTTGTCCCGGATCATATCCGGCTAAGTATCTCTGCAGCATTTCGGGCTGAAAGACGTCCTGTTGCGCGTGTATCCAGTAACCATAGGTGGCACGGCCATGTGGGATGGTAGTCCGGGTGACCGGCTTCGGAGTCGTCTTAAAAAAAAGTTGGCGCCTTGTACTGCGTTGGCCCCCTCCGCCTTTCGGCGTGTACAAGTGAGGAGAATAGGCCGCCGTGGGAGCGTCGTCGAAGTTCGTCGTTTCGACCGACACGAGATTGCCAGCCTCGTCCTGCTTCGAAATCTCGCCTGCCCACACCATGTCGATGTCAAGGCGATATAGGCGACCTGGATTGAGAATGACACGCTGGTGCGGCGTGTTGACGGACGGATCGGTTTTCGGTCCGGCGGCTGTTGCTGCGGCTTGGCGCGCCGCCTCGTCGGCGATGGCCTTGTTCTCCGCGGCCGCCAGGTCACGGGCGCTCAGGGTGATGCCTCCAAAGCCAATCACTCCGACGTGTTGACCGATCGGAAAACTGACCAGCACCTGCTGGACCTCGTGATCGACTCCAGGCCGGAATATGGCTGCGGTTTCTCCGGTGGGTATCGTCACCAACTCGGTGCGCATCCAGTCTGCGCCTGTGTCATCGAAGACGCGCAGGCCTACAAACCGCTCCGGCAAGTTGTAGAGGTCGGGATTCGCGACCAAGATAAGGATGCCCTCTACGACCGCCTCAGTTAGATCGAGATGAAGTTCCTGCCCGGCAAATGCATACCCGCCCCGCAAGAGTTCCGAGACGCTACGCCCGGTCAACCAGCGCAAACTGGGTGCTACAAGATGTCCGCTGAATCTGCGCTTGATGTCCTTCGCACTGGGCCACGCAATTAACTGTCCGGGATCGAGCGAAAAGGGCTCAGGCAGCGTATAGACGCCGGCGAGGGGCACACTTTGCCCCGTCAGGGTCAAGGCGAAATGACGCATATGGGCCTCGACGCGGCTGACCAAGGCATTGGTGCTGACCGGATCCGGCGGCAAGCGGAACCCGGCGGATTCCTGGCCCGCCAGAAAGCCGATAGCCCAACCCGGCTGAGCATAGACGGCGGTCTGACAAAGATTCGCCGCCTGTTCCAGTGGTTGCGAGGGCAGGTCCGCTCCGCTGTCCGCCAACCGGTTCACCCACAGCGCGGAGCTGGTCGAGAACAACAGCAGTTCGCTGATGTCGGTACTACCACCATCGCCACGCGGAGCCTGCCAGCGCGAAGAGAGCTGACCCGGCGGAGCTTTGCCCGCGCCAGCGAATTTGTCTGCCTCATCGGTGACATCAGCCAGGGCAAACTCATCGAGCCGCCATTCGTAGTGCAGCATCTCGCTCCCGACCTTGGATGCCGGGGGGATCACGCCCGGCCCGGCGACTGCCGGGAACTGGGTAGCTGCACTGGGGTTGATCGAGGGGTTGATTGCGAAGGGGAGAGACACCATTGCATCCGGCCAGACTCGCATGTCATCTCGAATGAGGCTCGGATCTTCGACGAGCGGTGCGAGGGTGCGATAAGAATCGTCAGTAAGAACACCCAATGAGCCCACGCGCATGCCCGCCGCATCCAGCCGGTCGAGCGGGTGTAGATCCGGAATGGGCAGAGCTACGTTTGGCTTGTCGCCGAAGGAGATAGTAACCTTGCCTTCGATATCGAAGAAGAGCAGCTCGATCTTTCCACTAACCTCTGCCCAGAAGTATTGTTGCCCCGCGGAGAGAAGGAAGCTAACTTGAGCTTGCACGCCGAGCGAGAACGGCCCGAGGTTGAGGCTCCCGCCGGCACGGCCGAAACCGGCGAGTGTCGGTGGCTTAGCCCCAACAAGAAGATCAAGGCTGGCGTAAAGTTCAGCCCAGACAATGGGTTCTACACCGAACGTGTTTTGCAGCCCGAATCCAAAAGCAACTACGAATCCGTCCTTGATGACCAGCGGCCCGCTCGGCAAAGAACGTCCGTTGGGCCATGCGTCAATGCCCTTACCGCGAAGCATCAGGTAAGCATCAGCCTCAATGTTGAGAATGTCGGGCAGAACGCGTGCGGAGATCGGCCCGATTCCCCGGCCCTGGGAACTCGCACCGTCGGCTCCGAGATAGACGTACCAATCCGACGTATCGCCTTTGATCGGAAAGTAGCCGGCCACGGGGATATGAATGTCGAGCAGAGGTTTGAGGTTAACCTGGCCGAGTACACCAAAGCTCAAAGCTTGACTATCCACCGCGATAAAGCCAAGGAAACTGATTCCAGGGCTAGGCGGATAACTCGGATCGCTGATCTTGACCGCGGGCTGCAATATCTTGCCGTTCAGTGAGCCGCGCACGGCGATATCCGGTACCGAGATCAATAGACCGGCCTTGGCCGAGAAAGAAAAGCCAAAATCCGGTAACGTCCCGATCGCAGCCGAGAATCCAAATGTAGACTCGCCCGATTTCTGCATGAAGGCGTGCTCGTCTTCGGGCTTCCACTGCAACTGGCGAAGCACCGGATCGGGGTCGGCTGCGGCGCCGTAGTCCGGTATCGCCGAAAATCCCAGTAGCCCTCCAACTCCAAAAAGACCGAAGCCGGAGTTCGCCAGCGGAACGGGTGCCGGCAGATCGACGCCCAAACGCAACACGATCATCGGAGGAGCGTAGATGATGCCCGCATCCGCTGTCAGGTTTAGCGGCGTAATATGGGCGACGAGGTTGGCAGAGAATCCATTCTCGAGCAACTGCAGTCCGCCGTTTGCGTCAATGGCGCCAGGAATTGTAAGCCCTGCTTCTAGTCCTCGAATGGACGCATCGATGTTGCCGTTATTCAATGTGGCTCGAATGGTGGCGCCGGAAACATGAACCGGGCCAAGATTGAGCTTGAAGCGAAGATCAACCTCGATCCACGATGAACCTCGGCCGGAGCGGCTGTTTAGGACATCGAACAACTGCTCGAGCCCTTCGACATTCCATGCGCCGGGATTCTCGATCTCCATATCGGCATGGTCGAAGTCGAGTCCTATCATGTCGAGCCCGCTCTTGCTCGGGTCGACGCTCATACGTGCTTTCCTCACACGAATGCGCATCGGCTGATCCGGACTCATGGACACCGAGAGCACACCCACATCAATCTCCGTTACGCGAACTGCAACGGAATAATCGAGCGTCAGCACGATTGGGCCGCCGACTGGCGACCCGTGGCCGGACGACTCGATCTCCACGCCGTGCAAGACGAAACGGCTGTCATCAGTGAACAGAGATGAAAGCGCAGTACCGGCCGCCAACAGCGCGTATAGCACGACGCCACTCGTGTCGCCCACCTTTGCCTTGCGCTCCACGTCCTCGTCGGCTATCAGCGCGGTGGCAAGCGCTGCTACGGTATTAAAGATCTTGGCGCCGCCCATGCTGGTGGAAGTCACCGAGATCAGGCCGTCCTCTCCCTGTGCGGCAATGCCAACAGTGATTTTGAAGTTGCCGGGTGTGTTGACGGGGTCTCGGGCAAGCGTTGCGGTGACGCGTACGGGCTTTCCGGCGGCAAACGTGATGTCACGCCCGCTCCCGCCATTGTCGGCAAAGCTTTGCTTGGCGCCGTCGAGCGGCAGCTCCATCGTGGCCGCTATCAGCGTCGGCACCAGCGCGGAGAGACCGTTGGCTGTGGTATCCATGCATTCGATGCGGATCGAATAACCAAGCCGTGACGGCGGTCCAGCTTGCGAAGGAACCGTGCTCTGAATGACCAATTCGGTACTGTTATTGCCCCGAGCGATAGCGAAGAATGCCTTGATCGGGCGACCGCCAAAGAGCGGCACATCTGCCGGAAGATAGAAATCAAATTCGCGCGAAACTATTCCGCGCCAGGCTGGCGTGTCTGCCGCGATCGAGGCCACTGGCGGATCTAGTGCCGGCGCGCCACTACCGGGTGCCTTGGCATCTTCGCTGTCGTCAATGACGATCGCGGGGCAATCGAAACCGATCTGGGAGCTACCGAATACAACCGTAGATGGTTCAAGTCCGAGCGAGACGATGCCCTTGGTGGAATCGGTATCGGGCGTGAAGCGCATACTCGTCGGCTCGGCCGCCGATCCGGAAATGAGCAGAGCAGGCCCCAGAGCCGCCCCGGGCTCTGGTGAACGGCTCACCAGATAGGGTTGGTTCTTCGGGTCCCCACCCGGCAACGCTTCAAGCGAAATCGTGCCGTCGGGATTCGCCGTCTTGCTGGCGCCTGTCAGCAGCAGGCCTGGCACGCCTTTCATGAACTTGAAGATGAACAACGCCTGCTCTTGATCTGCTAACAGCAGCCAGAACTGGAATGAGTTCGGGGCAGCCGCAGGTTCAACCTTAAGTTTGTAAGGCGCGGCTTTGACGATGCCGGAAGGTAACGTTAAGGAGAAGTCGAAGCCTGGAATGGGACTCTTGCTGAGATCTTTCGTTAGGACTACAGTGCCCCGAGAAATACCACTGCCAAGGTCGATCGGCCCTTCGTCGATCTCGAGACCCGCTAGGATCAGATCTATCTCCGTCGTTACTACGACGTGGTTGAGCACGCCCGTCTTCGCAAGCGTGGTTTTGATAGAATCCGGCACGCAGCATCCTAATGGGTCGCAATTTGCGCGTCTACTTGACGAGGTCGATTAATCAGGGTGAAATCACGAAGCCAGAGTGAATTGTGACCTTTGTGGGTTGGTATGTCAAGGGGCAGAATGGGAGTTGCGGAATGTATTCGCCCGCCGAAGATCTTCGTGCACAATCCGGAAATGTTTCAGCGACGCACCTTTGCTCGATCTTCTCAGTGGCGCTGACAGAGTGTTAATTTTGCTACGGAAAGTAGCTTGTCCAGTTGCGCATTACGACGAACGAGTGGGCCGTCGCATTGAATTCTTTAGTGTGGATTCGGCGGTTGACATCACTGCACTTCCAGGAAAACGGTTTAGCGGCTGCCGAGTATGCGTGGATGTAGTGCATGAGCTTGCGAGCCAGATCTTTTACCGAGGTGAAGATTCCGCG
>DATBHS010000077.1:0-11103 GCA_036557345.1 Bryobacteraceae bacterium | reverse complement strand
TCGTGCCGGGTTCCAGATTGGCGCGATCCTTTATCTCCCGTTCTTGATCGTGGACATCATCGTGGCTTCGATCACGGTGTCGATCGGAATGATGCAACTGCCGCCGGTGCTGATCTCTGCGCCCTTCAAGATTCTGCTCTTTGTGCTTGTGGACGGCTGGGCTCTCATTGCCGGATCACTGGTAAAAAGCTTCGGGTAGGTTTGATGTCACAACAGCTCGCGATTGAAATCATAAGGCAGGCTTTGACGACAGCCATGTGGTTGTCACTGCCTCTTCTGGCCGTCATGTTCGCGGTCGGAATTTTCATCAGCCTGGTTCAGATCGTCACGTCCATACAGGATCCTACCTTCGGAACCGTCCCCCGGCTCGCCGCCTTCTTCCTGACGTTGTTTGTCGTGCTGCCGTGGCTGGTCATTCGAATGGTCGATTATACGCAGCGGCTTTTCGAAAATCTCGCCAGGTATGCCCATTAGAATTCATTTCGGGCCAGAAGCCATCGTCGGGTTCCTGCTGACGCTTACGCGTGTCGGAAGCGCTCTGTTCTTCTTGCCTTTGCCGGGATTCAAAGATGCGGCGGCCGTCGTGAAGGTTGCACTCGTTGTGGGGATCAGCTTCTGTCTTTTTCCCTTTTGGGCCTCGGTGAAGATAGGCAGCCTGGCGGGAGGCCAATTTGCCATGGCAGTGTTATCCGAATCCGCCGCCGGCCTTCTGATCGGCCTCGCCATCGCTCTTTTGCACGAGACGTTTCAGTTCGCCGCGCAGGCCGTTTCGATGCAGAGCGGCTTCAGCTTCGCCTCTATTTACGACCCGAGCAGTAAGGCCGACACCGGCGTCTTTCTGATGATGACGCAGCTGGCTGCCGGATTCCTGTTCTTTGCATTCGGGGTGCACCATCAACTGTTGCGCATCCTGGCGAGATCCTTCGAAATCTTTTCGTTCAGCGGGCCGCATCTCGAGGATGCCTCTATCAAGGCGGTGCTAGTCATGGGCGCCACGATGTTCACAGCGGGTCTGAAGCTTGGGCTTCCATTGGTCGTGCTGCTCTTGCTGGTCGAGTTCTCGCTGGCTCTTTTGAGCCGCCTGCATGCACAGCTAAATCTGCTCATGTTGAGCTTTCCCGCCAAAACGGCGCTCTCCCTGGTTTTTTTGGCCGCCATGATGGCCCGATGGCCATCCCTTTATGAGCAGATGGCACAGCGTATCTTCGAGCTGCTGTCGCGGCTGACTGCACTGTGAATGCTGCAACCAGGTGGCGCACGCCTTTAGCGTGCAGCGGTGAACTTCAGTTCACCGTGACCTCTTGATCGATGCCCGACCAGAAAACAGAGCAACCGACAGCGCATAGATTGCGGAAGGCCCGGCAGGAGGGGCAATTCGCAAGCAGCCGCGACCTGATCGTGTCCGTTCAACTCATCATCGCCCTGGCTGTGGGAGTTTCAATGGGATCGCACCTGGTGTCCAGTATCGGCCGTGCGGCCGAGGCCCTCTTTCGCCGGGCGTTTCTGGATCGCGATGTCAACGCGGCGGAAGTGCCGGCCTTATTCGGAGCCGGGCTTGCTCCATCCCTCGAAGCCCTGTTTGCAATGGGTGGGCTGGTTACCGTCCTGGTTCTAGTGGTTCAACTGGCCACCACCGGATTCGGCTTTTCTTTCAAACCTCTCATGCCCGACCTGGGCCGCTTGAATCCAAGCCCGCGTCTGAAGCGGATGGCATGGCAGAATCTTTCCTCGGCGGCGAAAGCTCTGGTCTTAATACCCATCATCGGAGTCGTGCTCTATGCGGCCATCTTCCCGCAACTGCCCGAACTGGCAAACCTGGCAATGGTCGGTCTGGGGAGCGGTTTGAAGAAAGCCTCCGGAATGATCGGTACGCTTCTGTGGCGACTCTCCCTGGCGCTCCTGGTCATAGGCGTCATCGACTTTGCCCGGCAGCGTCGGCGCTTTACAAAGGACCTGCGCATGACAAAACAGGAAATCAAGGACGAGATGAAGGAAATGGACGGCAATCCGCAAATGAAAATGCGTATTCGCCGGCTGCAGAGGGACATAGCCCGCCGCAGCATGATGAAAGCCGTTCCTAAGGCTAGCGTCGTCATCGTCAATCCGACCCACTACGCTATCGCGCTGCACTACGAGATGAATTCGAAGTCGGTTCCCACGGTCGTCGCCAAAGGTAAGAACTATCTGGCCCAGCTTATCCGTGAAAAGGCCAGGGAGCACGAAGTTCCCATCATGGAGAACAAGCCCCTCGCGCAGGCACTTTATCAAGCAGTTGAAGTCGGACAAGAGATTCCGCCGCACCTGTACCGGGCAGTAGCCGAGGTGCTGGCGCATATCTACAAGAGCCTGAACAGACGCTAGTTCCAGATGAGTACCGTAACCAGCACACCGGTTCCACCAACCTGGCGGATCTTTGCGCGCTCGCTGAATTGGGGAGAATTGGCGGTTCCCATCGCCGTCCTCAGCATCGTCCTGGCGATGATCACGCCTTTGCCGCCGATCCTGCTGGACCTCCTGATCTCGGCGAACATCACGATTTCAGTGATCGTTCTGATGGCCTCCATCTACATCACCAAACCGGCCGAATTCAACGTATATCCGACGCTGCTGCTTTTGCTGACCTTGTTCCGTCTTGCGTTGAACATTTCCTCTTCGCGTCTTATCCTGCTGCAGGGCAACACCGGAACGCGAGCGGCGGGAGAAGTAATTGAAGCTTTCGGCAATTTTGTCGTAGGCGGCAATTACGTTATCGGTGTTGTCATCTTCCTGGTACTGCTCGCGATCCAATACGTCGTGATCAATCACGGCGCCGTGCGCATCTCGGAAGTGACCGCGCGATTCACCCTGGATGCGATGCCAGGGAAACAGATGTCCATCGATTCGGACCTGAACTCAGGCTTGATTAATGAAGCTGAGGCACGGACGCGCCGTAAAGAGCTTGCAGCTGAAGCGGAGTTTTATGGCGCAATGGATGGCGCGTCGCGTTTCACGCAGCGCGACGCGGTCGCCAGCATCATCATTACCGGAATAAACATCGTTGCCGGCTTTCTCATTGGCGTGTTTCAGCACGGAGTCGAGCTGACGCGCGCTCTACAAACCTACACCGTCCTGACGATCGGCGACGGGTTGGTTACTGTCATCCCGGCTCTCATGATTTCGGTTTCCGGCGGGTTAATCATAACCCGGGCAAGTTCGGACTCCCGTCTGTCCCTCGATGTTCAGAAGCAACTCTTTAAGCAAGCGCAGCCCCTCTTTCTTGCTTCGGGTGTACTTATCGCTTTAGCGGCTTTTCCAGGCCTCCCAAAGATTCCCTTTCTCATTCTGGGCGCTGGCACGGGTTACGCCGGGTGGCGACTGCGCAATAAGGCGGAAACAGCGAAGCCGGTTTCCGGCAGGGCCCTTATCAAGACAAAGGATGAAGTCGAGACGCTGCTCAAAGTGGAGCCACTCACGA
This sequence comes from Bryobacteraceae bacterium, assembly GCA_036557345.1. Taxonomy (GTDB): domain Bacteria; phylum Acidobacteriota; class Terriglobia; order Bryobacterales; family Bryobacteraceae; genus Bog-105. Next base: position 7,649 of record DATBHS010000077.1, on the reverse strand, counting down.
TCGAAGTGGGCCTGGGCCTTGTTCGCTTTGTTGAAGGCGGAACGAACTCCGTATTGCTGAAGAGGATTGGCAGCATCCGGCGTCAGTTTGCGGCGGAGCTTGGGTACCTTCTTCCCCCGGTCCGCGTGATCGACAATCTTCAGCTAAAACCCCGCGAGTACGTCGTCCTCGTAAAGGGTATTGAAGTCGCCCGCTTCGAGCTGCAGGCCGGTTGCGAGATGGCAATTCCCCCGGCACAAGGGGCAAACGCCATATCTGGTGTCCCCGCGCGCGAGCCGGCTTTTAATCTTCCCGCTTTCTGGATAACAGCCGATCAGATCGACAACGCTAAGAGCCTTGGGTATACGGTGGTGGACCCGGTAGCGATTCTCGCTACGCACCTGACGGAAATCGTCCGCAATTATGCATGTGAACTATTCTCCAGGCAAGACGCCAAGCAGATCCTGGACCGTGTTGCTCACGACCAGCCGAAGCTCATCGAGGACCTGGTTCCCAAACAGCTCGGCCTGGCTGTCGTACAGAAGGTGTTCCAGAACCTTCTGCGCGAGCGCGTGTCCATTAAGGATGCAGTCACGATTCTGGAAGCCATGGGCGAAGGATCAGCCCTGACGCGCAATACAAGCCTGCTGACCGAATATGTTCGACAGGCGAATCGCCGCGCTATCGTAAAGCCGTTCCTGAATGATGCGGGAGATCTTCCCGCCTACTTTCTGGATTCCGACATCGAGCGAACGGTAGAAAGCGCGGTTGAGCATGGTGAGCATAACAGCCAGCTGAACCTGGCACCGCAGCAGATTCGATCGATCGTCGATCGCATTACACATGCGATCCCCGCGGCGGAGTCAGGCATCGCGATCGTGACCAGCTCCGGGGCCCGCCAGTTCTTGAAGCAGATGACCGAGAGCACCTTACCGGGACTAGCAATAATAGCGCACAACGAAGTCCCTTCGGGGATTCGCGTGCTTTGTCTGGGGACGATCAAATGAGTAAAGCAGGTATTCCCGCGCTGGCTGATTCCGAGGCGGGACAGGATCCTGTGAACGCGGCGGAAATGCGCGAGCAGGCGATCCTGGCTCATTTACCAAGAGTCAAAGTCATCGCTCGCCGGATACATGAAAGACTTCCTGCCTGTGTCAGTCTCGACGATCTGATTTCTACTGGTGTTTTGGGATTGATCGCAGCTATTGATCGCTACGACCCGGCACAGGAAGTGAAACTTCCGACCTACGCCGAGTTCAAGATCCGGGGAGCCATTCTGGATAGCCTCCGTGGGCTTGACTGGGCGCCGCGCCTGCACCGGAGGCGCTTGAAACTGATTGAAGCGGCCATCAAGGCCCTCGAACAAGCGCATAAGCGAGTGCCCGTTGAGGAGGAAATCGCGGATCATCTTCGCATTCCGTTGGACGAGTATCATCGCTGGTTGGCCGATGCCGGCGGCCTTACAGTAACAACCTTTGGATATAGCTCGCCGGACGGGGACGACCGGGGCAACAATCTCCTCGAAGATCTCGCTGTCGATGAAAACTGTCCTTCACACGTTGTTGAGAAAGCCGAACTTCAGCGGCTCCTGGCCGAATCGATCGAAAGAATGCCTTCTGTGGAGAGGACGATCCTGAGTCTCTACTATTACGAGGAGATGACGCTCAAAGATATCGCAAAGGTTGTCGATCTGCGCGAGTCTCGCATCTCGCAGCTCAAAGCGCAAGCAATCCTGCGGCTCCGTTGTGTCATGCAGAAGCGATGGCCGGTGGATCGAGGTTTCGAAGGAAAGCCCTGAAGCCATGCAGTATCCGCAGACGTAGTTATGGTCGGAGAACAACTTGTCAAGGAAGCACTTATTTTAAGAGGCGCTTATGGCAGCAGATTCTGAATCTCAGGAGAGCGCGATTGTCCCCGTCACCACTGCTGCCGTTGGGCGCAACCTCGAGCTGCTTTTGGATGTCGAGATGCCTGTCAGCATCTCCTTCGGCAGGGCACAGCTACCACTCAAAGATGTGTTCAAGCTGTCGATCGGATCGATGGTTGAGCTGAATCGAGCCATATCGGAACCTGTAGATGTGATTGTCAATAATTCCGTCATCGCCCAAGGCGAAGTGGTCGTAGTTGACGGAAATTTCGGAGTGCGCATCACTCACGTGATGAGCAAGCACGATCGCATCCGGTCACTAACGTAACCGCATTACCATTTACTACCACACCTGAGGTTCTTGCCAGCCTCCACAAAGATTTGGAGGGTGGGCTTCAGCCCGCGCGGGACTGCACAGTCACGCAATCTTCAGTAGTCCACCGACAGATTGCGGAGAATGCTCGTGACGTACTGAATGGTCTCCGCGATCGGTGGAACTCCTCCGGCTTTATCAACCCTCCCGGGTCCGGCATTGTATGCTCCCAAAGCCATGGGAACGTCCCCTTGATAGCGATCCAGCATCATCTTCAAAAAATGCGCTCCGGCTTCAGTATTCTTCGTGGGATCGAAAGGGTCCTCCAGGCCGAGCAGGTCGGCTGTTTCAGGCATAATTTGCATAAGGCCCATAGCTCCGGCGGTTGAGATTGCGCAAGGCTTAAATGCTGACTCCTGGCGCATCACCGACTTGAGTAAGCCCACCTCCAGCCGCTCTTTCTGAGCTGCGTTTTGTATTAATTTGTCCACCTGGTCCTGAGCCATGGGCTGACAGGAATCGTCAACCATCTGCACGTTTGGCACGGCAAGCGGGGTAGATGGAGACCAGGGCAGCGAAAAGAAAGCTTTGGCCACTTCGGTCTCCGCTGCGGCAGGAGCCGCCTGCGCAGCGGCCGGTTTCGAAGTATCGTGGCGGCCCTCGACGCTGTCCACCTGGCGCGTAATCGATTCGCTTTGTGCCTTCAGTGACTCCGGCTCACCTTTCACACGAACAGCATCGATAGCGGCTTGCTGCGCGGCTAGGGAATTCTCCATGGCCGCTTCCACGCGCTCCTGTTGTGAGGGGGCTTCTGACTCGGGCGCAGGCTGCTGTGCAAGCAGTTGAAGCGCGCAAATCAACGGGATGCTTACAAGGAACCGGCGAATAATCATCAAATGAATAGGTCGCGAGGAATCGATCTTCTCTCCGCAACCGCCACAACAAACGGTGGCGCCAAGATCGTGGCTTAGTCAACTTGTTGGCGCGTTTGCGCGCCCCCGAGCCACTGCAAATCGGTCAAAATCCGCGAGATGCCCATTCATGCAAGGTGGCATCAGGCGTGCTTTGAGGAGCGCGGTGGATGCTTAGCGCGCGGATGCCGCGTAAGCAAAAAAGGAGAGATTCATTGCTCACAGCTTTTAATACGGCTCTTTCAGGTCTTAGTGCCGATTCAACTGCCGTCAGTGTTGTCGGTAATAATATCGCGAACCTCAATACAACCGGGTTCAAGGCCAGCTCAGTCACATTCGCCGATGTGATGTCGGCCACTCTGTCGGCCGACGGGTCCACTCAGTTGGGCATGGGCGTGAAAACCCCGGTGACGCAGAAGGACTTTTCGCAGGAGGGCTCGCTTGTATCTACCACGAACGGTCTGGATGTCGCCATTCAAGGGCAAGGATTTCTCATCGATAAGACCGCAAACGGTGCCATTCTGTACACCCGGGACGGCAATCTTAAAACCGATGCCAACGGAACGCTGATGAATGCGCAAGGCGAAGCGATCCAGGGTTGGATCGGGGCCGCCGGAAAGATCAATACCAACGCGCCGCTCGGGAATATCGTTGTTCCCACGGGTACGCTCGAACCCGCCGTAGCAACCGGCAATATGTCGCTGAATATGAATCTGGATGCGAGCGCGGCCGTTGTTGCAGCCCCTTTGACGGCTGCGAATGCGAGCTACAGCACCTCAATCCAGGTCTTCGATTCGTTGGGAGAGGCTCAGACGCTAACCATGAACTTCTGGAAGACCGGCGCCGGGGCTTGGACCTGGGGTGTCTCTACTCCAAACGGAACAACCGCCAGCACCGGTACGCTCACGTTCGATACCAGCGGAAACCTTACTGCTCCGGCGTCAAATCCCGCATCTCCAAACGTCGCGATAACCGGCTTAACCGACGGCGCGGCAAACATGAACATCAACTTCAATTTCTTTGCGAACAACGCGCCCGTTGTCACGCAGTACGCGCAGCAGTCGTCTACAGCTTCCACTTCGCAAGACGGCAGCGCGCCGGCTAGCGTGACGGGTGTGGGCATTGGAAGCGGCGGCGTGGTGCTCGCGTCACTCTCGAATGGCAAACAATTGCAGGTAGGACAGGTTGCCGTCGCCAACTTCACGAACCCGAGCTCGCTGATCGCGGTTGGAAACAATGACTATCAGGTGAGCGGCCTCACATCGCAACCGGCCATCGGCGCAGCCGGTACGGGAGGCAGGGGAGATGTTGAGGGAAGTACCCTGGAATCCTCAACGGTTGATATTGCGACAGAATTTACCCGGCTGATGACGTTCCAGAATAGCTATCAAGCGAACGCTCGCGTAATTACAACAGCGAACAATATGGAGCAGCAGACGGTCAATTTAATACCGAACGCTTAACGGATTCGGGCTGGTAATGTGCCTGCCGCACAATACCAGCCCACAAAGTTGCATTTCACGTTTATTGAGCCGCGTGCGTCAGCAAGCGGCCTTTTTTATTTACCCCACGTTCTCCGACGAATCCGTGATGTGAAACCCGCGCTTTGCCCCCTTGGTGACGATTTGTCCTCTGAATTTCCGCGTGCCGTTCAAATGAAAATCGAGCGGCCGGGTAACTGGGTGTCCAAGAGAAATTACGTCTCCTACGGTCATCTCCACCAAATTCCTCAGCAGCAAGAACTGGCCGTTCAGCCGGACATCGCCATTTACTTGAGCCGGTTGGACCAGGCGAAGCATGCGCTCATAATCGCTATCGTTGCGTTTCCCCTTCTTGAGCTTCACCTGCTGGTTTAGCTTCTGCCGCTGCATCTTCACGATGATAGACGGTATGGAAATGATGATCATTCCCTTGTGTTGGCCCATCGTCAATTCCATACTGACCTCGAGCATCGCCTCATTCGGCGGGAAGAACCGGAACAGATCCGGACCGCTCTGGTAGCCTTCGAGAAAAAATTCGATCTCAGCCATCGTCTGCCACGCAACCGTCAGATCTTTCAGAACCAGACGTAGTACGCCGTCGAGGATGCTGCGTTCGATCTCCGTCGTCTCGCGGTCAATATTCCGCGGACTTTTTCCTGTTCCTCCCAGGAGGATCTCGATTATTGGAAACACGATCGAATTGCTGACTTCGAGCAGGGCCGCCCCTTCGTGCGGGCGCATTCGCAGCGCAACGATGGAAGTGGGCGCCGCTATGGTTGCCATTACTTCGGAAAACGATAATTGCTCCACCGCAATGAGCTGGCTGGATACATAGGTTCGCAAGTAGGCAGATAAGCTGGACGCAACCGACCGGGAAAAATTCTCATGCAAGGAATGAATCGACCGGAGCTGATCTTTGGCAACACGATCGGGCCGCCGAAAATCATAGAGCGCCGATCGTTTGGCCGAGTCTTCTTGCTGGGCTTCTTCCTTCAGGTCGGTAGCCCCCCGGTCGCCTTCTTCGTCGGGTAGGACTTGCTCGCTACTCACGGATTAATAGTGGAATTGTCCGGGGTAATCTCTCTAAAGGTATAGCTCTCAGCGGCCAGCCGTCAGTGCTCAGCCTTTAGCTTTCAATTGGTTAGGCGTTGATGGAGACGTGCTCGCGCTCGGCCGCACTGGCGCCTGCATACTGCGAAAAGAGGCGATTGGCATTCAGGACGACCGCCAGGTCACGAGCATAGCCGGCGCGCTGTATCTTTAGCACCGTAAGCGCCCACGAAACCAGTTCGGAGCCTTTGCGGGACAGATCCTGAGTTCGCGGATGGGAGATGTGAAGCCTGCTCAACAGGTCCCGCTGGTTCTGTAACAAGAGTTCGAGGGCCGGATAGTCTCGTTCCTCTACGGCTTTTCGCAGAGCTTCGAAACCCGCCTCGAGTTTCGCGAACCCCGACTCCGCTTCTTGCATGCGATCACGCCCTACCCATTAAATTTGCAGTCTGTGTCTGGAAGAGCTGCGTGAAGAAGGTCTGCTGCTGAGTCAGGCTGAATATCGCGGCATCGCTTGCGGCGAGCTGATTGTAGAGATTCTGCTGAAACTGATTAATCTGATTGATCTGGTCCGTAATCTTGGCGGTGACGGTAGCGAGATCTTTTGAAATCGAGTTCTCAGCCGATTTCAGCGTGCCTCTGTTAGGATCTTCCAGCGTCTGAACGGAAGCGGTTGCCGATCCGATAAAGCCCGTCGTGGAGCCGCCTAGAAATTGGGACAAAGAGGAAAAATCACCGCCCAGTCCTAGAGCAAATTCAGAGGCATTGAACGTTAGGTGCCCGGTGGAATCCAGATCGAGACCGATTGAACTTAAGGTAGAACCGTTTGCGTTGTAACCGTTTATTGCGGACAGCACGCTTTGGGCTTCGAGAAGAATGCTGTCTCCGGAAAGCGCGCCCGCATTCTGGCCGTGCTGCGCTCCCAATTGAGCGACCACTTGATTATAGGCACTTGCGAATTGCTGCAGACCACTCGCAGCGTTGCTGGTGGATTGCGAGACTGTAATCGTTGTGGGATTTCCTACCGAAGCCTGCAGTAGATTGACCGTGACTCCGGGAGCCAGGGTAATCGTATCCGATGTGCCGCTCACCGCTGTGCCGGCCACCTGGTAACTGGAGTTTGCGCCTGTCGAGATCACGGTCAATATGTTCGAAAACGTCTGTGAAGAGCCCACACCTAGGCCAATGGTGACCGGACCGAGGGCCGTGGATTGAATAGCAAGCCGGTAATCCGGGGAGGAGGGAGGGCCGACGTTCACGATCGACGCGGATACGCCCAATCCGGGTGTGCTGTTGATTGCCTGCATCAGACCTGTTAAGGTTCCCGACGGATTATTGATCGTCGCGTACTGCGTCTGACCGCCGTTCGATGAAGGGTCGGTTACAGCCAGCTCAAAGGTCGTTCCCGGCGCAATATTCTGTGAATTAGGATCGGTCACCAGGGAATTTGAGGACGAGCTGAGCATCTGTGTGGACGCTCCCAGGCTGTCTACTTCGAGTTGATACGAACCCGCAGTCGCTCCGGTCCCCAGTGACACAGACGCGAGTGCCGGATTGCTAACTGTAGCCGAAAGGGCTGCAGGTCCAATTGCCGTTGACAGGTTAGTAATAGCAGCTTGCAGAGCAGCGAATGACTGGTCCAGGGACTGTAGCGCGCCTAGCCGGTTCTGATCATTGTTGGCCCGGTCATCCAGACCGGACAGTTGAATAGAATCCAACTGCACGGCTTTAGCCAACACGTTCTGAAAATCGGCGGCGTACTTGCTCTGTCCGGTAAAGGAGAGGACTCCAATCTGATTTGCAACGCTGTAGTTCACCGAGCCCATAAGATGCCTCTTTAGCTTTATCGTCAGATTTGGTGCCGCTCTCGGAAAAATTTGTTTAGAAATGCAAAACCGGGGCGCCGACGCACCCCGGTCTAGCTTCTATCGAGCAAGGGACTACAGGTTCTGCAAGAGCTTGAGGACACTCTGAGGTATCTGGTTCGCTTGCGCCAGGGCCGCCATGCTGGATTGCATGAGGACCTGCTGTTGGGATAGATTCGTCGC